>JABWCK010000018.1 GCA_013360305.1 Microcaldota archaeon | reverse complement strand
ATTAACAACAATAAAGGAGTTTTAGACGTAAGCACTCAAGATGCTTTAATTGAAGTAAGCGCTGGACAGCAATTAAGCGTTGGTTCAGTTCAATTAATTATAAAGAGTTTCAGCCAAGGCAAAATGGTTTTTGCATCAGTTCCAGGCGTTTGCTCGCAAGGCCCAGGTGTTTCTCAAACAAAAGAGTGCGGGCCAGGAAATTGCGGTTTGTGTTCTGAAAACCAGTGCTTGAACTTGGAAGCCTTGAAAGAATGCTCGCCTGTATACGATGTTGGAAAACGAGACAATAAAGTATCAATTCAAGACGTTGGGGGCTTTAAATTAGATCCTTCCACTATAACGATAATTCAAGGAGAAAGCATTGAGTTCAAGAATGATGGAGTAAAAACTCATTCGTTATTAATTCAAGAAACTAGTTCAAGAATTGAGTTAGGCGTTGGTTCTATTAAACCGCAGTCATTCAACAGTCCAGGAACGTATACTTACTGCGAGACTACTTCTAGTAAGTGCGATTCTGCTTCGGTTAAGGGAACTATTACTGTAGTCAAGAAATCTTCCAGTGGAAACCAATTCTTGTACTGCAGTGTTTTTGATCCTAACAAGAAGCCTCCTGTTGAACTAGCTCAATGCGATAACCCGAACGATTTTGATTTTGGAGCATTGCTTGAGAGAAGAATTGCTTTAGCTCAAGCTGATCAATTATTGAATCCAAATAAAGCCAGTCGAGCTGTTGCATCATCAGCTTCAAACCAAGTATTATTGAGTTTCGGCCAATGGGTGCCTCAAGCTTTTGGAGCTGGCTGTCAACAAAGCAGTGATGGTATAGTCTGCAACAAGCAAGTTACTCCACTAGTTCCTCGCAATGGAGTAGCTGTTAGCATATCGAACCAATTGGGTACTGATACTCAAATTGACGCTAGCTTGCAAGGCAACTCGCAATGCTTTACTATTTCCAATGTTGAACAAAGAAACACTTTAGACCAATTTATTAGTGGAGTTCAAGAAGGAGTTTCTGGAGCATTGGGATTACCTCAAAACCAGTACAGGACTTACGTTATTTCATACGACGCATCCAAGCCAAACTGTGGTACGTGGAGTATTGATTCTGAAGGAATAGTATCACTAACTGCAAACGCTCAAGCTAAAGTAAGGATTTCCAGCTTTAGTGTTGCCCAACTACCTCCATTTGTTGTAACAATAAACATTCAAGGCGGTGCTCAAAGCGAGCTAGCCTTCAAAGCAATGCCTTTAACAGTAATTCAACGCGGAGAAATGACTGAGCCATTCTTCTTTACTAACAATTTGAAGACTAAAATCACAGTCAACAACAAAGACGTTTTAGTCAATACTGTTACTTACTCTGAACTTGACCCAACCAAGCCAATTAATGTAAAAATCGGTTCTAGTGAAGAAAAATTGTCCATTGATTACGACAATCCAGGAAGCAATGCTTTCGATGCAATTGGTTATGATGTAGTCGGAAACTTAGCTGACTCTGCAGATTGCGGCGACAAGGATTATTGTAATCCAGAACAATTGAGCGAGTATTCATCATCAATCGCTTCACAAATTAACACTGAAGTATCACCAATTTACGCGTCAATGGATCGAGTAAAGTTTGGAGGGTTAGTAACGTCAAGCCAGGATGCTTTCAGCAAGGCGTTTGATGATGCGCAAAGAGAATTTTTAGCAAGCCAACAAACTTACTTAGCTTGCAAAGCTTTAGGCGTTGATCCAGTAGCGAAGTTACGCGAAAAATGTGATTCTGTCCTAACAACTCCTCAAGATGTTTACTCTGGACAATTAGGATCGATTTACGGCGACGTATTCAGGCAAGCTAGTTGCGATTCAGAATTCGTCAACAGCTTCCAAGCATTATACGGCGGTGGATTCAACTGGAATTCTTACAAGCAAAGATTGATTGGATTCGCTTCATTCCAAAAAAGCGGTTACGTTGATTACGGGAAACCAATCCTCGCTAATGAAGACTTAGTTATTAGAGTGCCAGTAAAACTAGCCGGACGCAATGGAGGAATTTCATTCCTTCAATTCAAGACTAACGCTAACAGTTTGAGTTACTACGGAGACTCTGCGATTGACGACGCGAGTTGGAATAGAATTGATGATATTTCCGGAAGCGTTGGAGTGCCTAACTTGTTAGACTTCGTTAACGGATTCAGTGTTTCCGGCACTTCAGGTGCTTCGATAAAGTCATTCCAAGGAACTCACTTTTACGTTGATGGAACTAACTTATTGTCTTCATCTTCAAATGCACCTACTTTGTTCACGGTAAACAAGTACGCTTTCAGTGAACCAAGCGAAACCGCTTCAAATGAAGTAAGGCAAATAGCTGAATACTTCAAAGCAGGCTCATTCAAAGAATCCAACCCAATAACTATATTGTACAGTGAAGAAAACATTCCTAACAATGCACAAGGCGCTATTGCCTTAGATGTTACCAAGAATACTTTAACGGTTTATTCTAGGGGAACGGATTCACAGCCTTTTGCTTTCCAGTTAGCGAAATATTTTGCTGATGAAAGCTACGATTTTGATTCGATTCCTGCCGGTTGTAGTTTTGAACACGTTTCAGAAAACGTTATAGTATTCAATAATTGCGTCACTTCAAAAGAAAAAACGCCTGAACCAGTTATTGAACCAAAAGAACCAGAAATTCAAGTTCCTTCAGCAACTAGTTATCAAGTTGAAGTCAAGTGTGGTTTGCCTATTGCTGGAACTGGCGATTCTAGAATATTGTCTGTGAAGGCTTCGACTCTTGCAGGAACTTGTCCGGATACTTTTTCTGGTACAGGCAATCCTGGAACAAGCGATGCTTATTGCGTTTACTTTTACTTGTCGCCAAGGACTTTTGCACCAAAGAATTCTAATTCTTTGTTGGATTTAGCGTTCTCGTTTAGAAACGGCGGCATTGATGTTTCATCTGGTTCAGAATGGGCCGGTAGGACTGCTATTGCTGTCGATGAATCAATGCTTAGTGTCTATCGAACACCTAGTAGGGCACCTGGTTACTTCTTGAATCTAGGAGAAAGTGGAAGTTCAGAGTCAACTACCAGTGAAACATTGTATTATCGCAGTGTTCTTCCAGTTAATGCTAACCAAAAACAAGAAGGAATGAAGTGCTACGCGAAAATTTATAATTTATATCAAATCGCGCCAACTAAGTTCTTCATGTATTTAGGCGGAAAGGAATTAACTACTGCATCCGGATCTAGTTTAGGTTTACCTCGTAGGTGCTTGCTTGGAAACTATGTTTCAAGCTGGAATCCAACCAACTCATTACTAACTATTAATGAACAAGCCAACCAAGTAAGCGTATCAACTGGGGAAGGATGTCAAGACTTCGTCAACTAGGGTTTTTATTCTCTTTTTTCCTTATTTCTAGCGGATGGGCGCGTTAGATTTCTTTACTGAAAAGTGGAATTCATTCTTGTCATGGAGTGAAGCGCATAATTTGCCGTTTCACAAAATAGCAGACTTCCTAGACGAGAGAGGAATTCCATCCCTACTAGTATTCTTCTTATTATTTTTAGTATTAGTTGCCGGAGCTTTCTTGTTATTACAATCAAGCGATTCTGGACTAGCTTCGTTAAGCGTTACTTTGAGAGACGCTGACGGCAAGCCAGTAAGCGGGGCTAGTGTTTTTATCAGCGGGCCTTCTTCACAGACTGCGTTGAGTGATTCTAATGGTATAGCTAGTTTTACTAGTTTACAACCAGGATCTTACAGCGTTACTGTTACTGGAACTAGCGTGCCGATTAGTGACGATTTGGTATTTTTAGAAGCGGGTTCGAATTCAAAATCGTTGTCTGCTGCGCAAATCTTATCCAAAAAAGTATTGTTGTCCGTATCAGTAAAGGACGCGTTGCCTGCTAAAATTTACTTGAATGACGCGGCTGGAAGCGTGATTCAATTCAAGGAAGGAGCTAGCGTGTCTTTTCAAGTTGATTCATTCAAGACTTACTCTGTTACTGTTTCGAGAGAAGGGTTTAGTGACGCTATTAAGACGATTATCGTAAAAGACTCAGGTATTAGTGAAGAAATAGAATTATTGAAAAAAGAATCCGCTGAAGATTCAGAGTCGAGTTTGTTTATTAAAGTAGTTTCAGGCACTGACCCAGTAAAAGCTAACTTGATTGTTTTAGACGCTGATACTGAAAAAACGTTTTTCGACGGAGTAACTGGGGAACTAGGCACGAGTGGCGAAATAAAAATTCCTTCAGGAACTAAATTAAGAATCAGCGTTGTCGCTGACGGATTCAACGACTATTCGATGGAAAGCGTTGCGAGCGAGAAGGAAAACAATGTTGAAGTAAGCTTGGAAAAAACCAACAATGAAGGAGTATTAAGCATTCGAGTTTCATCAACTGACGGCGAGTCACTAAACGCATTTGTTTCACTATATGATTCCAAGTACTCGTTGTTGAATGATGCGGTAGCTATTGATGGAAAAATTGATTTCAAAGCCGAGTCTGGAAAAGACTATTTTGTTACTGCATTCAAGCCCGGTTTTTATCCTTCATCAAAAAACGTTCGCTTGGGTTCTGAATCAATAAAGTTGAGTCCAGTTTCTCCAGGCGCTGACGGGGATTTGAAAATAATATTACTAGACGAAAACGATGAGCCGGTTGAAGGCGGTAGTATTGGATTGTTTGATTCAAACGAGCGGCCTATTGGGTACTCTGCTTTAAGCACGACTGCAGACGGTTCTCAAACGTTTTCTAACTTGTTGTATGGGGAATATTTTGTTAAAGCATCATGGAATGGTCGAGTTTCAGCTGAAAAGACTCGAATAGTTTCTGAAGAAACTGAACTGACATTACACTTTGCTCCGCGAGAGGGAACTGTAAAATTCGTTGTAAGAGATTATTATTCCAATGCAGAGCTAAGCAATGCTTTAGTGAAAACAATTAGCCGCGACGAAGAAAAAACTTGCACTACTTCTTCCAAGGGAGAATGTTCTTTAAACGCGTTAGAGTCGAAGACGGTTAAAGCAATTATTTCACTAAGCGGATACGAACAGCAAGACTTAGCATTTGAAGTACTACCTAACTCAATCGTAAAGCAGGAAGTATTGTTAGTAAGCAATGCTGTAGAGGATACTTCTAAATTATTATTCCAGGGGTTGTATGACTTGCGTGGAAACAAAGTAAAAACACTCGACCCGTTCACTGAATACGTAGCTAAATACGTTTTACAATCTCCTAAAGTTGATTTTACTGAAGCCCGCGCACACGTTCGATTAGGCGATGGTTCTCTTCAAGGAGAAAACGCGGTAATAACTAGTTATGATTCTGCTGGAGCGAGAGTATTGTATGGTTCTGATTATTCTTCAAACAATCCTGCAAGCATTGTTTCAAGCCAAGTTAGAGTGACTATAGACAACCAATTGCTTCCGAATACTATCGAAGTAGAAAAAGGCGGAACGATTACTTGGAGTGTTTCTGACGATAAAAATCATACTTTAACTGCCGCAGACAATTCATTCTCTAGCGGAGTATTAGTAAGAGGATCTGTTTTTTCTAGACAGTTCAACTCGGTTGGTTCGTTTGCTTATTTTGATTCTCCTTCTGGTTATTCTGGATTGATTAACGTAATAGAAAAAGCGCCAGTTGTTCAAAAACAAGAGATTCGAGGATTAAAGTGGGTTGATTTTAGTTTCAAGCCGTTTACTGGATCTAAACAATTAAGCATTCGAGTGAAAACTATTTCTTCAAGCGGTAGTTTTTCGTTATACCACCGCAGTGCCTTCCAAACCCAACGCGGATTATTACGCAACCCAGAAGATATTTCTGAAGATATAAACAACTTGCAGGCAGAAGCAATAAAGAGCGGTTCTTTTGAAGTAAGCACTCAAGGAGAATGCGTGAAAGGATTATGCTTGCAGTATTACTTTGATGATTCTGTTCGATCAAAGAATTCATTCCAAGCAATTTACCCGAATGAGTTTAAATTAAACTTTAAAGCGTATTCCGACTCGCAAGTAACAATTCAATTAAACACTAACGATGATTCGTTGGAAGTAACCAACGCGTTTGGTGGTAATGACATTGAAAAAACCAACAACGGGTTCCTGATAAAAACAGACCCAGTTAATGGATTTGTTCAAGGATACTTTACTGTAAAACCTTTGAAGTTAAGCAAGGACTCGTTGCTTTCATTAACTGCGGATTCAAGCGATTCAAGCTTGCAGAAACAATTGCACGTTTCAATAGCTAGTTCGGACAAAGTATTCCTGCAACCAAAACTAAAACCAGAATCAATCACTGCATTAGAAAACAACTTGGTTTCAATCTCGTTGCAAGATTCTCTCGGGTTTAAAGTAAGCGGGGCTGAAATATTTTTCGGAAACGAGTTTGACGCGTTAGGTAGAAGCATTCAAGCAAGCGAGGACTCGCCTGGTTCTTACTCTGTAGAATTAAACCCAAGCAAGCTAGGAGTCGTTGAGTATTCTATCAAGAGCGAAGGATACCAAACAATGAACGGAGAATTAACCGTAAAACCAAGTGATGACTTGTTTGAAGTAACTCCTCAAACAATCGAGTTCGGCGTTGAATCAAAAGAATTAACCAAACAAGCATTTACTATAGCTAACAAGCTAAAACAAGACGTTTCATTATCCTTCAATTTGATTTTTAACGGTGAAATAACTAGCGCGTTCGTCAGCGATTCAAGCGCTCGCTTGAAAAAAACAGAGTCAAAGAAGTACTCTATACTAGCGGGAATTAATGAAGACGTTCTAGAAATTTCATCAAAGCCTGAAGTATTGAGGGAACGAACTGACGGCGAGGTAAAAATAACCGCTCGATTGGGTTCGTTTGTTTCAGAAAAAACTATTCCAGTAACTATTTCCGCAGCATTCGAGCAAAAAGACTTAACTACTGAATGGGATTTAGACAAGGATTCGTTGGATTTTGCTTTAGTAGCGCCTAGTTATTCTTCTGATTCAACTAAGATAACTATTGAAAACAATGCGCCTTACGCGTTAGTAATAAACCAAGAATCAGATTCCTTAGAATTCGATCCGTTGAGTTTAGTAATTCCTGCTGGACAAAAAGGAGTGTTTAATGTTAAGGCAAGCATTCCTGCTCGTTTTAATGCGAATAATTGTTTTGAACCTGAATTGAAACTAGACGAGAACGCGAGAATTATTGCTTCGTTTAGTGGAGTAAAAAGCGAGAAAACAATTCAAGTAAAAACCAGCGTAAACCAAAAAACTGATTGCGTAATGCCGAAAGGAAAAAGCGTTTCGTTGCCGGTTGACTTGAAACTAGTTTTACCGCCTTCTTTTGAATTAAAACAAAACACTGACGGTTCTACTGCCGTACAAGCTGGTGGAGAGTTATTCGTTATCAAGGCAGGAGCGGTTGCTTCATCAAACGAGTTAGGCGTTCCATTAAACACTGAGTTATTGCTTCAAGAATCACGCGCGACTAGTGACGCAGGTAATTGGCGGGTTTCATTCCCGATTCAAGCCAAGATTAGGATTCCAAGCACTGCTTTAGTTTCAGGC
This sequence comes from Microcaldota archaeon, assembly GCA_013360305.1. Taxonomy (GTDB): domain Archaea; phylum Micrarchaeota; class Micrarchaeia; order Norongarragalinales; family Norongarragalinaceae; genus JABWCK01. The sequence goes on along the minus strand of JABWCK010000018.1, from coordinate 6,714 downwards.
AGTGAAGTAACTCTTCAAAACGCTAAACTAGTCTTACCTCAAAACGCTGGCTTGACTCAAGAAGGGAGCGATCAAGTAGTAATAATTCCTGCCAACGCAGTAGTAGTGTTTACTTCACTAACTCCTGGCTCTGGAATTCCTTCGCCTTCAGTAATTCCTCCAGGGTACAGCATTGTTTCAATGCCTGTTGATGCTAGATTGCTAGTTCCTTTAGCTTCTCAATTAACTCAAGCAGTTCAAGCCAGTAATTACCCTGGTTTTCAAGCATTAAAGTACCCCAGTGGTCAAATTGGTTTCGCTCCACCCGCGTTTTTCGAAGAAGGAACTTCAACTATAGTAGTACCAGCTAATTCTAAGTTGTTGTTGCCGCCTCAAAGCGTTTCTCCAGCACAAGAAGGATACTCAGTCAGGCTACCCTTAAGCGCGGTATTATTATATAATCAAGGAGTTCCTCAACCATTCCAAGATAAGGGAGTATACAACATTCGATTAAATCCTTCAACGACTATCCAATTACCTTTCCAACCAAGCGTGTCTCAACTAGACGGACGCCAAGCAATCCAAGTAGCTCAAGGCGTGCCTATAACTTTCACTCGCGGATTGAGCGTAAGTGAGTCTGAAACAGACCCGTTCTTTTACTCTGCATGCAGGCAGTATTATTCTTCTAATGACGAATTGTCTTTGAAGTTGCCTAAAGGATTCGCTGAACAAAACGGCTTCATTGAATGGAGTTCATGCACTAGACTTATTGTGAAAGACTCTGAAGGAAAAGAAGTTTACTCGTCTCCAATAGCTAAAAAGATTTCAGTCAACAACTACTTCATCGAAGGCGACTTGTTGAAGCTGCCTCAAGACTCCAAGATAGAGTTCTGGACTTGCGAGCGAGACGCTAAAGGAGTTTTACTGCCAACAAATTCAGACGCTAAACGCGCTTACTTAACGTTGTCATCAGATTCAGTTCTGGAATTACCGCCTGACTCGTCTATTTCTTCTAATAGAGTATTATTCACCGGCATCAAAGAAGTAGTCTTGATTGATTCCAACGGAAGAACTACTCTAGGAAAAACCAACTCATTACAATACTCTTCAAGTCAAGCAATCGACCAAGTGCCTGGAGATTCAAGAAAATTATTATCCTTAAAACAAGGCGGTAAAATATCTTTCATTCCTTACTGCGATGCTGCCACTGGCGGAGTAGTTTCAGTCAATTCATTCTCTAACGTATTGAAAGTAAACCAATCCGAATTAGTCGTCGAACTAGACAATTCCAACCTAGTTTCAGAGAAAAGAGTTTGTTTGAGTAATACTGATGCAAGCAACTTGTTTGTTTCAGAACCACTAGTTTCAGGCGATTCTGTTTTTACAGAGGCAGTGCCTGGTGATGTTGACAACTTGCATTTCGGCAGCGTCGAGTCTTTCGGCCGCGCGCAAACTGGAGACTTGTTTCCAAGCGTTGACAAAAATTCTTGCAGCGACTACATTGTTACTTTGAAAGTTCCTCAACAATACCGAAAACAATCAGAATTCGCTTTACAAGAATGCATTACTGAAAACGCTGAACTAGATGGAGTGATTTCTTTCAAAGCACTTGGACGCGAACAATCTGAAAGCATTGCTAACTTGAAGGTTAAAGTAAAAATCAACAGCGATAAAGTCAAGTGTGCTAGTGAAAATATTGCTGAAGCAAGCATTAACTTGAACGAGTTCGTAGTAAGCCAGTCAAACGAAGCTCTTCAACAAGAAGAGACTGAAACAACTCGATTGTTTTCATTCAAAGACGTCGGCCACGAAAGATGGATGTCATTCAGGAACGGATTGCTTGAAACGGTTTCTTTAGAAATTCAATCCACTGGCGCCATGACTTGTTTCGACGTTGCAGGAAACGAAATTCGAACCGGCAAAGCAGTTGAAGCCGGCCAAGCAATATTATTAAAGTGTAAATCACAACGCTACACTAGCGGCGGGGAAGAGTATATTATTACTGCTAGGTCCAGCCAAGAACCAATAATTCGCAAAGTATTAGTCAACGTATACAAGCCAGTTGATGCTGTTCTTTATTCATCGACTCCTTTAGGAAAACTAGCTTCATTGAAAGATCGATACATTGATGTTTCCAAACTGGATTCTAAAGCTTTCGAGCCGTTTAACTTCAAGCAATGCGAAACTAACTTCTGCACTGAACTACAAGCAGCTGACGCTATTTACGAATTCGTCGCTGCTTCCAAAACGTCTCTAGATTCTTTGGGTTCAAGCGATGTTGCCTTGCAAGCATTAAAACAAAAAGTAGGAGCTGGATTTACTCCAAGAAAATCCTTCATCTTGCAACTAGCTTCGCCTGTATTAAGCAAGCAAAAACTGCAAGCATTGTTTGGCAACGCTGTTGTTTTCGCTGGCTCGCAGTCGGGTTCTAAAATTACTTTATCCAGCATGCAGTCAAGCGATAATGCTTGCGGAGCTTACTTAGTCAATGTTAAACTCGATTTAGCTAACGCGTTGGGAGAAACTCGCCACGAGGAAGCAGTAAAGAAATTCGCTTACAACGTAGAAATAATTCAATTAACTGACTGTCCGCAGTCTTTAGCCAACACTCCAATCTTGTTTACTCCATTGAATACTAAGTACTATGTCGGCAACGAGCAAGCTTCAGACGTTAAAACTCAACTAAGTGATACGGTAACTGAAATAAAAGCAAAGAACTTCCAAGCATTATTGAAAGGAGTTACTTTCGGAAAATACACTGAAGAACCAAACGCTATTGATTCTAAATCAACTAAACAATTCTTTAACTCGGTTTACGAATTCACTAACCTGCCATTGATTCCAGGAGCGTATTATGACACTGACCCTAGCGTTTGCAGAGAAAACTTCCAAAACACTTTAGTCGCCATGACTGTAGGCGGAGTTGCGGGTTGTGCAGGAAGCGTCATTAGCACTTTCGCTGGTTTTCCACTAGGACCAAAACTAGCCTTCTCGTTCTGTTCTTCGTTAGTTACTGCAACTAGTTCTTGCTTGATTACTGCTAAAGGAAGTTTCGATTCTTGTCAAGACTGGAATAATTGCGTTGAAGTCGCTGCAGCCGGAGTAGGCGATGCTATAGCCAGCTTGTTTGTACCAATTCCTGGTGCAGGAAAACTCGCTGGTGGAGCATTACTTTCAAAACTAGTTCCTGAAACTGCTGGCGCTATAGGCACTGAATTAGTAGTCGCAGGCGTTGGTTCGGCATTTACTGATATTGAAGATTATCCCGGCGCAGTTTATGGTGGCGGACTAGCGGGCGGACAAGGAGCGTTGTATTTAAGCGGTCGTGCTGGCTTGGATAGGAATATTGCTTCAAAAGACTTGACTGCAGCCGTAACCGCTGGATTGAGTGGTTCTGGATTAAAGACTAAATTGAGCGGCGCAGTTGACGCAACTACTGTTAACGCCTATATTGATGAAGTAATTGGAGAAACTGTTGAAGAAATTGGAAACGATTTAGGATTAAGCACGGCAGACAAGTTTGCTTTAGAAGGAAGACTCAGAGGAGACTTAACGTCAGTTGATAGGGTTACTTTATTGAAGAATATTCAATCGAAGGTTGGTTCTAACGTGGATGATTTTGACAAAGCAGTAACTGGTTCAGTAGCAGCAAAGATCGGCGGAAAATCTAATTCTAAAGCGTTTTCCTCTGCTTTAGATGATGCTTTAATTGCTGAAAGGACAGTTACTCACAAAGCTGCTTTAGACAGCTTGAAAGAAAGTATTCAAGACTCGATTGAAGCGCCATTGAAGTCTTCTTTATCTAGTTTAGGCGCTTCTAGTTCAGCTACGGATAGAGTTGTTAAAACTGGTTTTGCTAAGGGTTTTGCTAAAGCCGACCCTGCAATAGTCAAGGCGTTTGATGGAGTTTTTGACGATGCTTTAGTCGCTTCTAAAGCTAAAATTACTAGTCCTGCAGTTAATGCATTCAAACGAGCAGCTAAACTCGCTGAAGGAGACGTTGCAGATATTGCTAAAGCTGCAAATAAAGGATTATTCTTGCGAGCAGGTGGAGCAATTGCTGCTTCTAGCTTAGTGCACGCTCACGGAGAACCAGTACGCAGTGAAGTCGACACTGATTATAATGCAGTAATTATTACCAACAACTTGAATGACTTTAATTCGTTAGAAGCTTATTGTTTTGGTTCTGGAGCGAATTGCGTTAACTCGTTTAATTTAAGAAACGCTTGCGAAGACAATTGCTTGTTTTACTCCAGTGGCAAAATCAAGTTACTAGCATTCTTGTTCTCTAGCGACGAGAATGAGGAATTGTTTGACGCCTTGTTTGACCCAGAAAAAGCTCCATCCCAGTCAATACCAATAATATCTGCATTAAGCAACGAACCATTAACCGCTGACTCGAACGCTTTAGATTCTGCAATAGCTAGCGTCAGTGAAACAATTCAATCAGACGCTGCAGCGATTCAAGGAGGAACGCAATGAACAAGCTAACTATTATTGGGTTAATCTTGCTGGCTGGGTTAGTGTTCGTAGCATTCTTTACTCCAATTACTAACTTTTTAGAGCCGAGCGTTAAGACTTTTCCTGAAAGCGATTTTATTACTTACGAAGACGCTGACTTTGGTTTTTCATTCAAGTACCCTATCGGCTACCAAATAGCTAAAAGCGGAGGAGAAGAGTATATGAGAGTATACGCTAACACTGAAGGCTCACCTCAACAACTAGTCAGCGTTATTGCTTTAGAAAAAGGACTCGGAAAACAAGCCGCTAACCAATTCGCTGCCGGAATACAATCTAAAACAGAACGCACTCAAGGAAGCGATTACTATTTTTCAGGAACAGTAACCGATCCAGTGTTTAAGGAAGAATTCTTGTTCAACGGGTTGTTGAAAGAATGCGCTAACTTGGATTTAGTATTCTTAACTTACGTGCCTAAAACTCAATCACTAGACTCTCAAACAATGAAATACGTCTTGTCAACGGTTGAGTGCTGAAATGCTGAAAGAAGGAGATAAGGCACCAAGTTTTTGCTTGCCTTCAGATTCTCGAAAAGTATGTTTGTCTGACTTTAAAGGAAAAAAAATAGTTTTATACTTTTATCCAAAAGACGATACTGCTGGCTGTACAATTGAAGGCATTGACTTTACTAAACTGCTTAACGAATTCAAAAAGAAAAATACTGTAGTACTAGGCGTTTCAAAGGATTCGGTTGATAGTCATTGTTCTTTCAAAGAAAAACACTCTTTGAGCGTAGAATTATTATCTGATGACTCTAGCGTTTGCGAAAAATACGATTCTTTTGGAAACAAAGGTATTTTTGGTTTAGGTGTGAAGAGAAACACTTTCTTGATTGACGAAAATGGTAAGATAAAAAAAATTTGGAAAAACGTGATTCCAATAGGACACGCGCATCAAGTGCTAGAATCAATTTAAAAGGGTGGTTTTGTTGAAGAAGTATTTAGCTGAATTCATTGGAACTTTCGCGTTAGTATTCGTAGCTACCGGCACTATAGTGTTGAATGCTCAAACTAGTGCTTTAGGCTTGTTGGGTATTGCGATAGCTACTGGTTTTATTTTGTCAGTAATGATTTATTCCTTGGGAAGAATTTCAGGAGCTCACTTCAACCCCGCAGTATCAATTGCTTTGTGGCTGGGTAAAAAACTAGAATCCAAACACTTATTGCCTTACTTGATTGCTCAATTGTTTGGAGCGGTAGTAGCTAGTTTTTTGGTTTTAACCGCGATTGGTTCCCAAGCATCACTTGGAGCTACTATTCCTAACACTTCAATAGAACAAGCCTTATTGCTTGAAGCAATCGCTACGTTCTTTCTAGTATTCGTTATTACTGCAGTAACTGATTCCAAGAACGGCACTCCATTCTTTGGCTGGGCTATTGGTACTACCGTAACGCTTGGAATACTAACTATTGGCCCTATTACTGGCGCGTCTCTAAACCCGGCTAGGTCTTTTGGTCCTGCTTTGTTTAGTGGAGTATTCGCCAGCCACTGGATTTACTGGGTTGCGCCAATAATCGGAGGAATAATAGGAGTATTCGCTTACAAACTAGTGAACGAAAATACTTAGTCTTGCAATCCTTCTAGGATTTCTTGATTTAGTTTTACTGAATTGACTTTGCCTATTTTTTGAATTTCTACTACGTTTTTAGAAACTAGTTTCTTGATTGCTCTATGAGCTTTAACTTTAGTCAGCTTTGTAGAATAAGCTAGTTCGTATTGCTTGGCTTTGCCTTTTTCTTCTAAGAGTTTTTCTATTATTTTCTTTTCATCAAAATCAAGCAAGTTCAATAATACTCGAGTGTTTTTTTTGATTATTTCTTTTTGGCTATCGACTTCTTTACCCATCAGGTAGTAAGAAAGCGCTCCAACCGCGATTCCGCCTAATCCAATTAAAAGCATGAATTCAAAATGGTGTTCGAATATTAGCCTTGTAAACGGCGAATCCATTCCAGTGGACGTAACATAGTAATGAGTGCCTAGTATTACTACGACTGCAAAAACCAGAACTATTATTATTCCCAGCAAGTGTTTTTTTTCTGAATTCATTAATAACCCCAGTTTAATGAAACTTAAAAAACAAGCGTTTTTGATAGTTTCAATAATTCGTATATATAGTTTCAATTAATGAAACTATTGTTAAATAACTTATGGAGTGGAATAAGCATGAATAATAGCAATTTGCTTAATGTGTTAGTAATAATGACGGTTATTGTTGCT
>JABWCK010000017.1 GCA_013360305.1 Microcaldota archaeon | reverse complement strand
GGAAACAATCGCCGACTTGTACGCTAACGGAAACCAGATTCGCTTAAGCAACGAATTAACTGGAAAGTATTGCGTTGATTACTCTGACGATTCCAGCACTTGCCCTAGTGATTTCGAGAGAGACTGCATTGATTCGCAGTCGGGATTAAACAAGCGAGTTTTTTCAACTACTCGACTAGTAACGTGTCCTTCTAGTAATGAAGCGTGTGTTTTAATGGTGAAAACTTGCGAATGAGGAAAGGATTCTTGTTTACTTTAGACGCTTTGCTGGCGTTTTGGTTAATAGTAACGCTGACTACTAGCGTAGTTGTTTTCTCTGAACAATCACTAGACAAGACAAAACTACAAAACTTGAACACTATTGGTAGAGATTACTTGACTACTGTTAGAGAAGTATGTTCGACAGGAGGTCCTATTTGTATAGTTGGTGTTAAAGCAAAATTCACTGAAACTCATTTTAAGTTGGAAACAAACCAAAACAATTTAGGTTCAAGCAAGTGGGTAGCGGCATCAATGATTACTTACCAATCAAACTGCGCTGACCCTAGAGATGTTGCTTGCTTGAGCGCACAAGATATTACTGGTTCAACTACCTTGCAAAGCAGGGTATGGGTGACTAACAAATGAAGGGTTTTATTTCAGCATTCTTTTCAGGCTTGTTGCTAGCTGGATTGTTGTTGTTGTTGATTGGTGTTTTTTCTTTAAGCAATTCACAAGAAGCATCCTTGCTAGTATACAAAGCGTCATTGTTTGAACAAAAACAATCTGACGTCAAGTTGTTTTTTGAAAAAACTATCGACGACGCGTTCATTGACGCTGCTTTCCAGTCAGCCGGCGGAGACGCGTCTGGATGTAAAGTTCCAAGTACTGGTTTTACTGACGCTTGCGACTTCTTTAGAGCTAAATTCAACCAGTATTCTACAGAATCTTATTCTAGGCTTGATGTTTTACTAGCAAGCGAGGGTTATTCGATAAATGCCTTCAATCCCGTAATTCAAGACTGTACTTCCGACGTTTCGGGCGATCCTTCGTTTGACGAAGACGCTGTTTTTACTGCAGTAATTTCTTACGAGCTAGCTAGTCCTAATGCTGAGGTATTAAAGCAGGACGCGGTTACTGTAACAAAGACTTTTTCGTTGAAAAACTCTCAACCGTTGGATAGGAATTTAAGAATTAAGGATAATTCGCCCAACGGCGTTGACTTGAGCATTCCTTGCTCTTAAAAAAAGCTTTTTTAATTTACTCCAACCTTTCTTATATAGTGGGGATTAGTTGAGAGTTCAAAAATACATTGTTTTATTGCTAGTATTGCTAGTGGGCGTATTATTCGTTTATTCTTTCAGCACTACTTCTTCCAGTGAAGAATTGAGCTTCCAGCAGGCTAAAAACTTCGTGAAAGAAGATTTGGTTTCAACTGAAGCTTACAGGTTCGCTTCAGAGACTCAGGCGGGCGACAAGTTTTACTTCGACGTGTTGGTTTCAACCAATGCGCATGGCGTTTGCCCTACTCTAGAAAAAAGACACTATGAATTGTTTCCAATTAGTTACCGAAGCGAGAAAATAATTACTTCTTGCTCTGAACGCTCGCCTCCGTTGCTTTACCAAGAAGAAGCAGTAATCAACACCGGCAAACTACCTAGAGTGCAGAAATTAACTAATCCTTATTCTTGTGTTTTTGACTCTACTAACTTCGATTCTGAAGCAGCTGCTAATTGTAATTATTTTTCTAAACAAGAATTCGATTCATTAGAATTGCCAGTTGGGTTTTTTGCAGTTTTATGGGTTGATTCTTCAGGAAGCAAGTTTTGGGCTTTAGTCGACAAGTCGACTGGTTCAATCGTGTTAAAGTAAGTTTTTCTTCAACAAACACAACAACGTTGTTGCTACGTATTCTGCGCCTTTTATTTCTCCATTAAACGTTTTTTCTAGTGCTTCTTTAGGCGTTAGCAATATTGTTTGAATATTTTCGCTGCCTTCTAGTTTCTGGGTTTTTTGTTTGCCGACCTTAACTACGAATACGTAGTCTTTGTCTTCCGTACGGCTTTCTCGCACGTTTAATTCTGCAATCAATTCAGTTTTTTCAACTTCATACCCTGTTTCTTCACTGCACTCGCGTACTGCTGCTTTTTCAGGAGATTCGTTTTCGTCAATGAATCCAGCAGGCAGTTCGAGAACGGTTTTTCCTGCGCCTAATCGGAATTGTTTGATGAAAACTATTTTTCCTTCCTGCGTAATAGGGAAAATAATTACTGCATTATAATTGCTGTTAGTTAAAAACCAGTCTTCTTCGCGCAATCCAGTGTCGACGCGTTTTTTCAATACTTTAAACCAAGGATTCTCGTATTCAACGCTTTCACTCAAAATCTTCCAATCCATTTTATCATTCATAGTAGTAATTGTTTGTTGCTTTTTGTTCTTGGTCTTTTTGAGAGTCGGGTTTGTTTACGCGTGGGCGGTTTGTTTCAGAATCGCGCCTGAAGGTTAAGTTCATTTTTTTCAAGAAGTCATGCATTCCTTGTTTTTTAGTCGAGGGGCTAGTAGCTAAACCGTTTTTGCCTGGTTCTCCTTCGAACAACATTAGCCTGTTAGATACTTCGTCAATGAATAAAATGTCGTGGTCTATTACTAAGCAAGGCACGCCTGTTTGTTCAGTGACTTTCTTTATAGCATCGCTTGAATTCATTCTCTGTTCGACGTCTAAGAATGCAGACGGTTCATCTAGGACTCGCAAGTCGCAGTCTTGACTCAAGCACAACGCAATGCTTAGCCTTTGTAATTCGCCACCGCTCATTTCGTTAGCGGGCTTGTCTAGCAACTCGTTTAATTCTAGTTTGTATTTCAATTCATTAAATCGGCCGACGTTTACTCCCGCGTTTTTAGCTAATTGCATTCCTGTTTCTTCAGAGTCAGTCTTCAAGTATTGTGGCTTGTAAGCAATTCTGTGCGAGAAATCGCTTTCTTCGTCTGGTTTTTCTACTCCGGCGAGTATTTTAGCAAACGTGCTTTTTCCAATGCCGTTCGGCCCTAGCACGCCGATGATTTCTCCTTCTGAAAAGAATCCTTCATCTGCTTTTAAAGAAAAGTTTTTGAAAGTTTTCTTAAAGCCTGAGTAAACGATTTCCGGCTTGCCTTTGTGGCTGGATGGCGCGTATTTGGAGAATTTTATTTCATTATCCCTAAAGCGAACGTTTTCTTCCTTCAAGTATCCTTGCAAGAACTCGTTTACTCCATTCTTTGAACTCTTTATTTGTGAAACTATTCCGAAAGCGCCTTTTTGTCCGTATAATACTTGCACGTAATCGCACAAGTAGTCTAGCACTGCTAAATCGTGTTCTACTACGATTACTTCCGCGTTCTCGCTTAGTGACTTAATGATTTTAGCAGCGTTCATTCTTTGCTTTACGTCTAAGTAAGAAGTAGGTTCGTCGAAAAAGTAAACGTCTGCTTTCTTTAACGCGGTTACTGCGATGGCGATTCTTTGCAGTTCTCCGCCGCTTAACTCGCTTAATTTGTTATTCAAGCAATTATTCAATTCTAGTTGTGTTAAAACTGTTTGTTTTTCTGAGTCAGTTTTTTCGTTTAATTCGTTTACGAACTCGCTTGCTTTCTTGTTGCTTTTAGCTAGTTTGTCAACGAATTGAGGCTTGAATGATACTTTCACTTCCCCATCGTAAACTTTCTTCAAGTAAGACTGTATTTCTTCTCCACGAACGCGCTTTTTGACTTCGTCCCATGAAAATTCTTTTCCTAGTACTCCAAAGTTTGGTTTTATCGTGCCGCGAAGCAATTCTAAAGCAGTAGTTTTTCCAATTCCGTTGACGCCTACTAGTCCTAACACTCCTTTTTCTTTAGGAAGAACGAATCCGTACAACCTGAACGAGTTTACTCCGTATTGGAATGAAGGCTCGCCTGATTCGGCTGTAAGATTAATTATTTTAATGCAATTGACGGGACAGCGTTTTGGGCATAATCCGCATCCAGTACAAGCGTCTTCAATAATAACCGGCCAGCCTTCAGCGTCGATATAAACGCATTCAGTGCCCATTTTGTTTACTGGACAAATCTTTAAGCACTGGTAACCGCATTTCTCGCGAGTGCATTTGGTTCGGTCAATAACAGCTATTCGATTAGTCATTGTCAATCAGAAAAAGGATATTAAAGCAAGAGTATTACTAGCCCAATTACTGCCAGCAATAAGCCTATAGCGATTAACGCTCCTAAAAAGAACGCGAAAGCCATTGCTATCAATGCTTCGACTAAAGCAAGGCTTGAAAACTGCCAGTAAAAAGTCGCTACTAATACTAACAATCCAATAATAAGGCTCGACAAGCCGAATTTAGAAACACTCATGAAAAACTTTTGTTTTTGTAGCGTTTTAAGCTTTTTGAATCAAGGGTTAAAAACAACGTTTAAATTCGATTCTATTTATTGTTATATTATTAGAGGGTGATTTTAATGCACAAAGTAATTGTTTATTCTACTCCAACTTGTCCATGGTGCCATAAAGCTAAAGAGTACTTTACTAAGCTAGGCCAGCCTTACAAGGATGTCAACGTAGCTGAAGATGAGAAAGCAGCTCAAGAAATGATTGACAAATCCGGTCAATTAGGCGTGCCTGTAATAGATATTGATGGAAAAATCATCGTCGGCTTCGACCAACCAGAAATCGACAAAGCCTTGAAAAAATAATTTTCTTTCCTTTTTTTCAGGTGATTTAAGTGACTGTTTATGATGATTCTTTAAAATTACACGAGTTAAAGAAAGGAAAAATTGAAGTTTCCTCAAAAGTTCCAGTAAAAACAAAAGAAGACTTGAGTTTAGCGTACACGCCTGGAGTGGCTGAACCGTGTCGAGCGATTGCTAAAAACAAAGAAGACGTGTTTCGCTATACTATAAAGCAAAACACTGTCGCAGTTATTTCAGACGGGTCAGCTGTGCTTGGTTTGGGTAACATTGGAGCGGAAGCGAGTATTCCCGTAATGGAAGGCAAAGCCTTGCTCTTTAAGGAATTCGCAGGCATTGATGCTTTTCCAATATGCATTTCAACTCAAGAAACTGGAGAACTAATTTCAATAATCAAAAACATTGCTCCTGTTTTTGGCGGAATTAATTTAGAGGACATTTCTGCTCCTCGTTGCTTTTTCATTGAAAACGCCTTGCAAGACTTAGGCATTCCAGTAATGCACGACGACCAACACGGAACAGCAGTGGTAGTCCTCGCAGCGTTAATGAACGCGTCTAAGGTAGTTGGAAAACCCTTTACTTCATTAAGGATAGTGGTTAACGGAGCGGGTGCGGCTGGTACAGCGATTGCTAAGTTGTTGTCTTGTTCTGGAGTGAGTGGTTCAATTTGTTATCCTGTCAAGGAAGTAGTAGTCTGCGACAGCAAGGGAATAATCTCTAAAACTAGAACTGATTTGAATAATGAGAAACGCGACTTAGCTAACGCGACTAATCATTCCAACCGAGAAGGCTCGTTGCAGGATGCTTTGGAGGATGCGGATGTCTTTATTGGAGTTAGCGTGGCTAATTCGTTCAAGAAGGAATGGGTTTCGTTAATGAGTAAAGACGCGATTATTCTAGCAATGGCTAATCCTACTCCTGAAATCGCTTTCGAAGAAGCAGTTTCTGCAGGCGCAGGAGTAGTCGGCACAGGCCGCAGTGATTACCCTAACCAAATTAATAACGTCTTAGCGTTTCCCGGAATTTTTAAAGGCGCGTTGGATGCTAAAGCGACTCGAATCACTGTTGGAATGAAGCTAGCTGCTGCTAAAGCTTTAGCTGAATCAATTAAGCCAACTAAAGACCAAATATTGCCACCTGCTTTAGACAAGAGTATTGCTGGAATAGTGGCTGCTGCAGTGAAAAAACAAGCAATCCAAGAAGGAGTAATACGCTAGTCGCCCATTACTGTGTGTATTCCTAGGCCTATTCCTGCAATGATTATTCCTGTTACTATGTCGTTAGTCAAGACTAGTATTGCGCCGATTCCCATTAAGGCGACGTCTAAATACATGCTCGATGTATGGCCTTTCATTTTTTCTTCATTTTAATTAGTTGAATTATTGCTAAAAGAAATAAAATGTACGAAACTAGTTCTAAAACGCTTGGGTTAGCGTTGTATCCAAAAACGCTTTTAGCAAATAAGCCAATAGTGCTGTCTTCGCTTAGTATTGCGTTAGTGTTCCAAACTATTGGTGTTTCGGGAAGCAATCCGACTTCGCTGAATTCGTGAATTGCGTGCGAAAATAATCCTGCAGAAAATAGTGCTAGGAAAACGCTGGTGACTTTAAACAAAGTGCTTAGTTTTAGTTTACTTGAAGTCTTGAATAATGCGTAGCATATTCCTGCGGCGATTATTATTCCTAACAATGCGCTTGTTAGTGAAGCGTCTCCGGTTTGGTAAATTGATGCTTGAAGAAACAACGCGGTTTCAATTCCTTCACGGTAAACTGAAAAAAACGCGATGCTTGCTAAGCCCAAGAACGTAGTGTTTTGTTGTGCTTTTGCTTCTAGTTTTTGTTTAAAGTCTGCTTTATTCATCCAGAAAATAACGTAAGCGATCATTACTGCTGCTAAAAGCATTATGCTTCCTTCAAATACTTGTTCGAAAGATTCAAAATTAATTGATAACGCGTTGAACGCAATTGCGGTAACAATGCTGGCTATTACTCCTAAAACTGCTCCAACGTATAGTGCGTTTTCTAGTTGTTTTCGGTTAGTTTTGTCTAAGTACGCAAACAGTATTCCTATTATTAGGAATGCTTCCAGTGACTCTCTAAAAACAATTAGGAACGTAGAAAACAAAAAAACACCTACTAGTATGAAAAACATACTAGTATAAAAAATGTATTACTGTATTTGATTTTTAGCTTCGGTCAATTCTTTGCTGAATGCAAAAAAGTTAGTCTTTTTGTTAAAGTAGTAACCGAAGCCAATGGTTGCAATACTCAATAGTATTGTAAATATTTTTATGGTCTCAATTGATTGCAATGGAATTGCCGCTGGATGCGTTGAAAGAAAGTAATCGCTTAAGTCATTCGCTACGAAAAATCCCGTGGCTAGTAAGTAATAGTTTTTCTTCCATGTGCCAATAAAGAACAATCCTTGCACTGCTAGTCCAAAATGCGCAATTAGTAATGCCGCATATAGCAAGGCAGTTTCTGGAGTGAAGTAGTAATTGCTAAAACCAATTATCACGATTACCGTCCACAGCCCGTACTTCAAGCAGCCTATCGCGGTCAATTGCTTGAACCAGTCGGGTGTTTTCTTCCAGTACGTAATTGCCGCCATTAACGCAAACAATGGACAGTCAATTACTAGCAACCAAAGCAACGGGTTTGTTGAAAGCAATTGGTTCCAGTAATAATAAATGCCGAACGCGAACCCGATTAAGTTGGCTATGATGAAGAGTTGGATTAGTTTGTTCATTTTATTTTCCTTACGGGCACGCCGCCCCACAATTCGTTGGCTGGAATGTCTTTATTCACTAAACTCATAGCGCCTATCAGCGAGTTTTCCTCGATACTTACGCCGGGCATTATTGTTGAATTAGCTCCGATCAATACGTTTTTTCCTATTGACACGCGTCCTTTTCTCCATGAGTGTGGTAAAAACTCGTGTGTTAAAATCGTTGAATTTAATCCAACGACTGCGCCGTCGTTTATTTCGATTAATTCTGGGAAAAAGAAGTCAACCCATACGCCGAAAGCGAGTCTAGCATTCTTATGGATTTTAGTTCCAAACAAGTTGTATATTTCGTTCTTCAACCCGAGGAACGGGTTAAACCTGTTAAAGTAGAAAATTATTCCGGTGGCTAAAACTATTAGTGGGTTTTTTACTGTGTGCCAGTTTTTTAAAGCGTTTTTTAGCCGCGTTTCTTGAATTTTTCGCATAAAAAAAGTTTAGGAAGAAGGGAAAGAAATACTTACGCACAGCCTGGTGTTTCAGGGTGTACTGCACACAATGCTTCTGCTGCAAAATAAGTGTTTCCAATGTATTTGCAGTCAATGATGGTCATTGGTGTGAATGCTTGTCCACCTGTGTAGCTTAATGCATTTCTTACTTTAGCTTCGTTCTTGCTTAAAGCAGAAGGCAAGCAGGCGTCTAGTTTAGTTAAATCTAAGCCAGCGTCTTTACTCATAGTGCGAATTTCGTCTTCAGTGAATGGCTTGTAGTCGCCGTCTACTACTTGTAATTTTTCATACCAAATAGTTTTTAGTGCTTTTAACTTGTCGATGCCTTGATCGAATGCACAAATGTGGTATTTGAATGCGTTGTCGATTTCTTGTTGAGTAGCTCGACCAGATTGAATCATTCCAGAACTGTGCGTTTCAATGAAGTCATAGTCTAAGTTTACTTTAGAATCAAACTTGTCTAAGAATGCCTTGACGTTTGGTTCAGCGCTAGTGCAAGCAGGGCAGTAAGGATCGTGTAGTACGATTACTTTAGCGTTTCCATCGCTTCCACAGGAGGCGCCGCTTAATGCTTCAAAGCTTTGAGGCAAGGTTGGAGTATTCGTTCCACCGTTTTGTACTACTGGTGTTCCAGTGTTTACTTTGTTTAATGACTTTGAAATAATGTCTGCTCCAACCCACACTGTGGCTGAAACAATTATTGCTGATAGAATTATTACGACTGCTAAAATCTTGATTGGTTTTCCACTCTCGTGTTTTTTTTCGTGTTCCATTTTTTTTTAATCCTCCTATGCTATTTTGGCTCCGTGAAGCAGTAACCATGCTTTCAATTCTTCTTTTTGAGTCAAGCCTATTTTCTTGGCTCCGTCTTCGGCAACAAATGTGGGCGTACCAGTTACTCCGAATTGTTGTCCTAATGCTGGGTTGGATCCCATATCCATTAATTTCACTCTAAATCCTTCGCTAGCTAGTGATTCTAGAATTGGTTTTTGTTGTTGACAAAAGTGACAAGCTTCACTATAGAAGTACATGACTGGTGAAGCGTCGTCTGCAAAAGAAGGCTTGCCTGCGTTGCTAGTTAACATAAAGCTAGCGCCTAGGACTGCGACTATTGTTAATAATAGTATTATTGCGAGTGTGCTTGTTTTTAATTTCATTTTTAAAATCCTCCTTTAGTTAGTTTTCGTCGCGTTTGCTTCCAAGTCGAAGTACGTTATTTTAGCCAAAGTATCAAAGTTCGTAAACACGTAAGTTCCGTCTGGGTAAATTTTTCCTAGCTGAGGCCAAATGTCGTTTAACTTCTTGTAATACTTTGCTTCTGGTGATAACAATATTGTAGGAACTTTAGTAATGTTGTATGCCGATAATAGTCCTTGTCCTGCAAGAGTGTCTATGCCTATAGTGTTTTCTTTGCCGAAAATCACGTCGTATTTGCTTAAGAAGTTCTTGTGAATAGTTGGATTATAACACTCCGTGCATTCTGGGTCGGTTAAGTATATTACGCTAACTTCTCCTTCTATCAAGTCTGTTTCAGGATTAGTGAATAATGGTTTGGTTTCTCTGAATACGAATGTTTTATTGTCTTCAGTAGTTCCCACTTGGCTCCATATTTCTGGAAAGTTAGGGTAATCTTGCACGTTTAGTTCCACAATTATTGATGGAATTCGAGTAATGTTGTGTTTTTGTATTAAACTCACGGCTCGAGTATCATTGTATTCAAGCGTTTGTTCTTGGACGAATTTCAACCCGTTTTCATTCAATGCGCTTATTACTGGGTAAATATTAGTGCACTTTACGCATAAACTGTCTACTATTACGGTTAGTTTAGCTTGTCCAACGAACCTGTTTTCTTTTAAGTCAAAGTAAACAGGGTTTTGGTTGTCTAACACTATCGCGTTGTCTTTCTCAAATCCGAGGGAGTTCAAGTATCCTTTTACTTTAGCATTGGTTATATCTCCTTCAATAACTAGTGAGGGTATTTTTTTGACTCCGTATTTTTCTATCAAGTCTTTACCTTCTTGAGAATCATAATTGAATTGTTGTGTCTGGATTTCAGCTAAGTGTCCTAATTGAGTAACAATGTCATTAACGTTGTAACACGCTTCGCATGCCCTGATTCCTATAGTAGTAATCTTAAGATTTGGAATGGGTTCTATTGAGGGAGTAGGAGTCGCTTCAGCGGAGGGATGAGTATAAACGAATACTCCTGCAGTAATTACTGCAACTAAAAGTATTGCAATTACTGCATACGTTAAGGGAATGCCTTTGTCTTCTTGTTTTTTTTCAGTCATTTTTTATTCACTTTGTTTTAATGGTTTTAAAACCATTGTTTTTTCTTGAGTTTTTTTAATGAGCTTCTTTTTCTACTTCAGTTGGCTCGCTTAACGCATTCAAGCAGTATTCTTTGTATACTTCATCGATTACTTGATTGCAGTCGTCCATGCTTTCTTGAGCAATTGATTTCTTTGATAAACAATAATCTCTTCCGTAAGGATCACTGATGCTGGTGCAGTCAAATTGTTCCGTTTGAACTTGATAGTTTGCCAAACAATCGCTTTTTCCTTCTTCTAAGTAATTGCATTGGGTTGAGTCATTTAAAGAAACAGCTACGTTTGAAACGCATTTTATTCTTTCAGAATAATCCAACGTATTCCCGCAGTTAGCAATGCTTTCGTCAATACATCCTAGTAATACTAGAGCGATTAATGGGATTGAATACAACAAAATCTTTTTCACTAAACCACCTTGTAAAACACAAAAAATCGAGCTTTAATTATTTAACGCTCGGGTTTTTTAATTGTTTAAGGTAAGCGGTTTTAAGCACTCTCGAGCAAGATTTTACTATGAAAGCGTTACAAAAGAACGAAGAAACCTCGCTGATACCTCGTACGTTAGAAGACTTGTGGTTTTTGACTAAAATTTTCAACAAAAACGACGAAGTATCTGGTTACTCGTTCAGGAGATTCAAAACTGACTTGAACCGTGCCGAAAGCGGTGAGAAAAAGAAAGTTTTCGTTACTGTAAAGCTTGATTCTGTAGAATTCTCTGAAAGCGTTAACAAGCTTCGATTAACTGGCGTGATTCTTTCAGGCACTCCAGAGGAATTCGTGCAAGTCGGGGAACACCATACTATCGATGTAGAGTTGGATGGTAAAATAGTTCTCCATCGCTTGTTGAATTCTTACGAGCGTGCAATAATTCAAGAAAGCAACAAAACTAGTTCAGAAACAGTATTGATAGTAATAATCGATGAACGCAAGGCGTTGTTGGCTGAAGTGAAGGCTCAAGGCGTTAAATTCAAGGGAGAAATACACAACCCTGCTTCTAAACGCCAGACTAAGGAATTCGATTCAATGAAGAAGCAATTCTATACGGAGTTAATGGGCGTATTGAAGAACTTTGAACATCGGATTGTTATTGCTGGTCCTGGTTTCGAGAAAGATTCATTCAAGAAGTATTTGATTGAAAAAGGCTTCAACCTAGAAAAAACCAGCTTCGAACATTGCTCGTCAACAGAAGAAACCGCGGTATATGAGTTATTAAAGAATGGCTTGTTGGAAAAAATCTTTAAGGATCAAAGAATAGCTCGCGAGTTTAAAGCGTTAGAAGAATTCAAGCTTCACGTATCAAAAGACGATGGCTATGCTGTTTATGGATTGAAAGACGTAGACCAAGCAGCCCAATTCAATGCAGTTTCTAAATTGCTAGTTTTGGATGAATTAATGCGAAAAACCGAGTTTCAAGAACTAATTAGTTCAATAAAAGACTCGGGGGCAGAAATAATAGTCTTCGACTCTGAAGACGATGCAGGGAAAGAATTCGCCACCTTCAAACTAGCTGCGGTTTTGAGATTTAAATTGAGTTATTGAACTCGCCTGCTTGAATACAACCAACCAATCAAAGCTAAAGCAACTATTCCTCCAAAAGCGATTCCTAAATTGTATTCTTGGTTCGGAGCGGGTATTCTTGGGGTAGTGGATGGCGTTGCTATTATTGCTGCACTTACTTGCAATGCGAAAAGAGATAGTGCCAATACTGCCTTCATTTTTATCACTTCATTAATTCTTCTACGAAATTCCAGTTTACTACGTTCCAGAACGCGTTTGCGTACTCCGCTCGGCGGTTTTGGTATTTTAAGTAGTAAGCATGCTCCCAAACATCTAAACCTAACAACGGAGTTTTGCCTTCTGTCAAGGGGTTGTCTTGGTTTGGTGTGGAAAGAATTTCTAATTTGTCTCCAGTAGAGACTAGCCACGCCCAGCCTGAACCGAATCTGCTTGTAGCGCAAGAATTGAATTTTTGTTTGAATTCGTCCATTGAACCGAAAGCGGAATTAATTGACTGAGTAAGGGAATCGCTTGGTTGGGTTGGTTTTGGTGAAAGCATTTTCCAAAACATTGAGTGATTGAAGTGGCCGCCTCCGTTGTTGCGGACTGCGTTACGCGTTGCTTCTGGAATTGAATTCAAGTTTTTGATTATTTCTTCTATGCTTTTAGACTCCCAGTCTGTTCCTGCTACGGCTTTGTTTAAGTTGTCTACGTAAGCTTGGTGGTGCTTAGTGTAGTGGATTTCCATTGTTTTGGCATCAATGTATGGTTCTAATGCGTCGAAAGAGTAACTTAGTTTTGGTAATTCAAACATTTGCTATAAAACACCTCTATATTACTTTAGGGTTGTTCATTGTATTAAGTGTTTTCGTCAAAACGTTAGTTCTCTTTCGCGTGGTTTCTTGTTGTTTAAGAAGAATAATACTAGAGCCGCTGCGAATAATGCAATTGATGTAGATATGAGTGAATAGCCGATTACTATTGCTAGAACGTAGTTTTTCGTTCTATTCCACAAGTAATCCATTTGCTGCCTCCTAGGGTGATTGCCCTGTCTTTAAGGTGAACAACATGATATATAATTGTATGTTTTCAATAATATTTGTTAGTTTTTATGAAAAACTATCGTTTTTCCGTATTTTTTGATTGGGGTTTAATAAGTTTGTTGTGAAAAATCTTCTTGTGGTTTTATAATGGCTTATAGTGTATCCGATGCAGTTATTGAAGTAATGCAGCAAATGCAGCCTTTGAAGTATGCTTTTGACTTGGACTTAGTTAATTACAGTGCTCTAGCTCGACGCATTCAACCCATCGTTTCTCAAAAACTAGGCGAGGAAGTAAGCTTGGATGCTATAATCATGGCTATTCGTCGCAACGCAACGAATTTTTGGCCTAAGCGCCAGAAGCAAGAAGTTTTCTCTGTGTTTTCTCAAACAAAACTAGAGTTAAGGACTGGTTTGGTTTTAATTCATTTAAAGCGTACTCCTGAGAACTATGAAAAACTAGCTCATTTAGAAAAGAAACTAAATTGGGGCGAAGGCGGCAAAATGTACGTGATTCAAAGAAGCGAGGAATTGTCGATAGTTGCTTTGGCTTCAATAGAAAAAGAACTAATTGAGGGGGTAGGCCGGGATTGTGTTTTGTTTACTAGGGAAAACTTGGCTTTGATTACTTTAACGCTTCCGTCTCAAAACACTGAAGTTGCAGGAGTGCTTGAAACAATCTCTCACTCGTTTTCCTTATTGGGAGTATCGATACTGCTTTACTTTACTTCTTTTCAAAAGTCTTCGTTCTTGTTTGACGAAACTAAAGCGTCCGCTGTATACGAAAAATTCAGTCGATTGATTTCAGAAAGCAAGGTATTTACTTCTGCAAGTAAATCTTGAATCGTTCTAGGTTAGTCTTAAACCTAAAGAAGAATGCTAGCAAGAAGATTATTAGCGCAATTAGCTTCAACAACAAGCCTAGGCTTATTTGGTTGAATTGCACGCTTGACGCCATTTCTCCTAACGCAAAAAACAGTATTCCAAAGTAGAAACTAGTTGAAATAATCAAGTCTTTTTTTCGCGCTTTGTGCTTCAAGTTAACGAAAACAAACCTGATTGAAATAATATATAGCGTCGCAGTCAAGAATGCTAAGGCTGACAATATTATTACTAGTACTTGAAGCAATTCTCTAAGCATTTCTGCAATCAATCACTTTGTAGGAGTTTAAAATCGTTTATTTTTTGGCTACAAGCATTATTTGAGCTAGTAACGCTTCCAATTGTATTCTTTCGTCTCCGCCTTCGCTCATGCGGAAATCGTATTCTCCAACTCTGTCAACTAGCTTGACTTTAGTCTCGTCGTCTACGTCGAGCCTAGTTACTTCCCTGTATACTTGTCCGATAACGTCTTGCCCGCTCATGGCGTATTCTATCATTAGCTTGTTTAGTAAGTCTCGTGCTTGAGTGAATTTTCCTTTTATTGCTAGTTGTACCATTTCGCCAATTTCCGCAGGCCTCGCGCGTGAAGAAACTTGGAAAATCATTTCTTCAGTGATTTTAGACCCAGCTCCTGAAGCGCCTTGGAGGATGTTTATTGCTTTACGCGCGTCGCCTTCTGATAAGTAAACAACTGCTTCAATCGCTTTATCGTCTAATTCCAGTCCTTCTCCTTGAATTACTTGCTTGGTTATTTTAGTCAAGTCCTCGTCGGTTAGCGGAGAAAATCGAAAAACAGCGCATCTTGAC
>JABWCK010000016.1 GCA_013360305.1 Microcaldota archaeon | reverse complement strand
AACCTTTCGTTAAAAGAAAAAAAGGAGAAGGAAAAAAGATTTTACTTCTTTTTCTTCGGCATTTCTTCAACACAACAGTCGCAGTGCATTGAATTGCACATTGGACACATATGCATTGAGTGAACTAGCTTGCCCAAGCCGTATAATACGAATAATACTCCCGCATACATTAATCCAGTGTTAGTGTTGAACCAACCCCAAGAAACTCCAGCTAGAGACAAACCAGCTGCTGTTGCTAAAACGCTTAAGACTATTTTGCACGTTTTACCCATCATACTAACAAATCAACTCCTCTCCCTTGCAAAACACAAGGACTGAATACTTTTAAAACAATTAATTTTCTAACCGCTTTTAAACCAATCTATTACTCTACTTGAATTGGTTTAATTCATTAAACGAGTAAACGATTTTTCCTTGTTCGGAATTTACTTCACAAACTTGCTTGCTTTTAATACAAACCACGCTGACTGGGTGGCTTCCGTCTAAAGCAGATACTTTGCAATCATAAGATTTTGTTTCAGCTGAAGCTTGTTCCGTGCAAGAACACCCGAATACTAAAGACTCACTATAACCTTGAGCTGCAGCTTCGCGTTTTGCTTGACTAAAACACGCTTTTTCCACTCCTTGATTAGTTATTTGCACCCAAGCCGCATCAACATTTATCGAAGCAGTTGCTTGACTACTTACCGCGTTAATTGAAGTCTTAGACGCAGACGGGACAATCGAATTAGAAACAGTACTGGAATTAAAATTAAACAATAAGAAAACCGCGCCGAGTAAACCAATTAACGCAACGAAAACCAACCAATTACTAGATTGCTTTTTTACTTCTTTCGAAACTACTTTCTTTGAATTTTCCTTCATTTCAATAACAAAGATGAAACTAGAATTTAAAGTGATTTTATAAAACTCGAATGACTAATGAAAAACATGACAAAAGAATTATCCTTAAAAGAACGCGACGAACTAGTAGGAAAACTAAAAGCTCGTTTTGAAGAAAACAAAAACCGCCACAAAGGAATAGACTGGGCTAAAATACTCCCTAAACTAGACTCTAAAAAATTGCTTGCATTGAAACAAATGGAAGAAACCGGCGGAGAACCCGACGTAGTTGTTTTAGGAAAAGAAACAGTTTTTTGTGACTGTTCAAAAGAAACGCCTAAAGGCAGAGTAAGCCTTTGCTACGACGCCGACGCATTGAAATCGAGAAAAGAATTCAAACCAAAAAACAACGCTATAAGCTTAGCAGAAAGCATGGGAGTGGAAATATTGACTGAAGAACAATACCGCGAACTACAAAAAATAGGCGAATTTGATTTAAAAACTTCAAGCTGGGTGAAAACACCTGCCGACATCAGAAAACTTGGCGGCGCTTTGTTTTGCGACCGACGATACAATACAGTATTCACTTACCACAATGGGGCAGAATCATACTACGCAGCAAGAGGATTCCGAGCCTCGTTGAAAATCTAAAGCTAAGCTACATAAACAAATACACAGCGTTAAAAACAAAGCTTGAGATGTACGATTAGGTGATTTCTCCATGAAAAACGGTTTCATAGGACAAATTGAAAAAATAACTAAAAAGAATTCAAATTTTAGACGCGTACTTTACACTAGCAAACATCTTCAATTAGTAATAATGACGCTTAAACCAGGCGAAGACATTGGAGAAGAAAAACACGATGACGTTGACCAATTCTTCAGGTTTGAATCTGGAAAAGGCAAAGTAGAAATCAACAAAAAAATGCACACAGTTAAAGACGGCGACGCAGTCATCGTGCCTGCTGGCGCGTTGCATAACGTAATCAACACATCCACAACTCCACTCAAACTATACACTCTTTATTCGCCCCCCGAACACAAGGACCAAATAGTGAGAAAAACCAAAGTATCAGCACTCACTAAAGAAGAACACTACGAAGGAAAAACAACCGAATAAACAGACTTATAGATTCTGGAGAGAGCGCCTTGACCGGGATTCGGACCCGGGTTATAAGCTCGACAAGCTCATGTGCTAACCACTACATTCGACAGCCAACTCTAATAGTATTAGAAATGACTACTATCAAGGCGTGTCAAAACACTCTCTTACTATATAGTGAAGGCATGTATTTTTCTTCTTATCGTTAAGGCCTTCAACAAGTGTTTTTTGGACCAAAACAGCCATTTTTTATTCAAGTATATCCAAAGGTCGAAATAATTATCGTATTTAGTAACATAACCTCGAGAAAGCCCGACTTTAGAAACTAATTGCCTAATTCCTTCGATTAATTCAATTTCTTGGAGGGTTAGTTTCAACAATTTTTCGTTCCTATTATCTTTGAAGCTTTTTCGTATTTGTATACAACCATCGCCATCAATTATTCCAGCCAAATAAGCACCACTAAGAGTAGAATTACTTAAAATTGCAGAAGGAACTTTCTTATCAATCAAATAACTTTCGAAAATAAAAGTTAGTTTTTTTATAGATGTTTTAGAACCTTCACGGACAAGGTATTGAACATAATGCCTATTGCTTCTAGAATCATACATTTTTTCTTCGAGTAGCTTATGTTCTTTACTAACCAATTTGTCTAAAACTTTTTTCCACTTTAACAACATAGGTAAAGAAGATTTGCTAACCCTTAAACGAATTTCCCGAATTTCGTTATTTTTTAAATAAACGTATCCATCGGAGTGTAAAACCCCCAACCACCAATAGAAATCAGCATTCACTAAACAAGGAACAAACAAAAAATTATAAACGAAACTAGACGTAGATTCCGGTCATATAGAAAAAGAGTCCCGCTGGCCAGATTTGAACTGGCAACACCCTGATTTCATGCTTGGCTCAAGCACCTTTTTTACAAGAACTAATTTAGAGTTCTTGAAACAAATACTGCAAACCTTTTTGCGAGTGCAAAAAGCTTTACCAAAAAACTTTTTATCAATTTTTTTTTTGATAAAACTTTTTTCGGAAAAAAAGTTTTCTACAGTCAGGTGCTCTGCCAGATTGAGCTACAGCGGGGTAGCGTTTTTAAGTTAATTCCTTGTATTTATTTCATGAATTCGAGTGTTAATAAATTTTTGTTGTTGGTCCTTTTTTCTTCCCTCGTGATTGGTTTAACTCCTGAACAGGAAGGAGGTTTTTGGGCTAGTGCTACCGAGCAGTCTACGGTTTCGTCGGTTAATCATGGCGGTAGCGTTTATACCATAGTTAAGATTAATGGAGCTGAATCGGTTTTGTTGGATTCCAGTTTTAAGCCGGTTGAAGATGAAGGCACTATCTCCGATGTTACTAATACGTATTTGAAGAATCGTTTTGAGGACGCTAATTTTGCTACTGAATTAGGCAATTTCAAGGATAATTACTTGTTTCTTAATGATTCTATTTCCACTTGTCTTACTGGTGTTAATTGGTTTACTAGGTTTACGATTAATGGCAATCCTTACAGGTTTTATATTATTCTAGCTAAGATTGATTTTCCTAAGGAAAACGCGGCTTACTTTAGTTTGAAGGAAAAGCTTCCTGCAATAAACGCGAGTAACGACGCGGCTCAAGCTGCTTTCGAGCAATTGAAGGGAGCTGAAGGAGCTAAGGACTTTAGGGATACTTTTGAAGCATTAGGACTCTTGAAAAACAACTTAAACGAAATCAAAAAACAATACCCCCCGATTTATGATGCGTACATTAACATTAAGTCTCCAAACTTTCCTTACGCGTTTCACGTTAAGGGAGTAGAATACAATTGCGATACTACTGCTAACATGACGAAGAAGATTGATGATGTTATTTTAGTAGCTAACAAGTATTCCGGTCCAGAGGAAATAGTTAACCGAATAAAAACCGAAACTGCTGCTAGAAAAACTAGTGCTCAAACTAAGAAATTAAGCGCTAACCAAGCTAATACTATTGACGAGATTGAAAACCAGTTGAACGGGATAATATCTAACTATACTGAAGCAGGTTTAGAATTGCCGGGTTTGAAGAACGAGCTAGTAATACTAAACAGGACTAATTCTACTACTCCTGAAAAATTCCAAGAAGACGCTCAACGATATTCGTTGAAGCTTGAGAGTTACCAGAGGATATTGTCTACTTACGTTAGCGCTAAGGCTCAAGTTGATGAAGCTGATGCTAATGTCGCGGCAGCTGTTCAAAAATACGGTTCTAATGACGAGCGAGTCTTAAAACTGCAACAGGAATTAAGCGAGTCAAAGAACGAGTTGCAAAGACAAGAAGAATTGCTAGCTGCTGGAAACACTGATGAAATTAATTTCGAGACAGTTACGGCTTCTGCTGCGAGTGTTGCTCAAGAAGCATTAGTCTTACAACCTAAAGAAAACCAGATTGATTACGCAACTGTAGTCGGAGTAATAATCATTGTTTTGGCTTTAGTGGGTGCTTTGATTTACTTCAAGAAGACTCGCGAGAAAACACCTGGCGAGATAGACATTAGACAACTACAACAAAACGAAAAAGAAAAACACGAAAAGAAGTAAATTTTGTTCCATTTTTTTTAATTTTTTAAAAAAGAGCTTTTTCATGAATGAAGTAAAACCTGGCAAGTACTTGCATTACAAGGGAAAACACTACGAAGTAATAGGCATAGGAAGGCATTCTGAAACTTTTGAAGAACTAGTATTCTATAAAGGATTATTTGTTTCTCCCGAGTATGGAGAAAACGCGTTGTGGGCTCGGCCGAAAAAAATGTTTTTAGAACAAGTTGAAGTCAACGGAAAACTAGTTCCACGATTTAAAAAAATAGAAGAATGAAACCTAATAAAATGGGGGATCTGAGATTCGAACTCAGGTCATCAACTCCCAAAGCTGATAGGATGCCAGGCTACCCCAATCCCCCAAACTTTTACCGAAAAGTTTGATCAAAAACTTTTTACTGCGGTAAAAAGCTTTACGAAAAACTGGAAGAATAAAAATAATAATTGAAAAAACTAACCTAAATTTTTATGCCGTTTTCTTTTTATAAAAGCGGGGGTAGGTCAACCAGTTAGGGGTGCAACCCCTAGGTGGTCTTCTTCTTTTTCTTTCCGCCGAAGTTGCCTTTTGGTTTTGGTATTTTCAGTTCTGGATAGTTTCCGTTAATGGTTTCAATGGTTGCAAAAGGCGCGTAGCCAGCGTAAACGAATAACTTGTGGTAAAAGTGTTGGATTAAGTAAGACTCCATTCCTGGCTTGGCTAGTTTCTTTATTTCTGCTTCTAAATCGGTTGCTTTTAGTAACATGTCGGTTAGTTTGGCGTAGCTTTTTCTTGGAGAAAACTTGCTGGAAAAATCATTCCAGAAAGAATCGAATTGTTCGTAATCTAAAGCTGCTAAGTCACCGATTTTTCTGTCGATTGAAGAAAAAGTAGTAGACATGAACGCTAGTACTTCTTGAGGCGTGGCAATGTCAAAGTTGACTTTTTTTACGAGAACCCAGCCGTCATAGTTTGCAGCGAAGCGGATTTCTTTCTTGGAGTAATTGCCTTTGCTGGCGTAATCGAAAGAATTAATGCTAGTCCAGGC
The DNA here is from genome assembly GCA_013360305.1 of Microcaldota archaeon. GTDB lineage: Archaea > Micrarchaeota > Micrarchaeia > Norongarragalinales > Norongarragalinaceae > JABWCK01. The sequence goes on along the minus strand of JABWCK010000016.1, from coordinate 9,803 downwards.
TTGGTTTAGTAAAGCAATCCAGCCGAAGTCCATTGGGCTAGCGTTTTTAGGCGTTTGTTCTAACGAAGGCCACTTTAAAGTAATGAATGAAGAAAACTTTTCCTCCATTGCTGAAGGTTTTACGTTTTTTAATTCAACAACTAGTTCTTTTACGGTTTTTACTTTAGGAAGCATTGAATATATTTGATGAGTTACTGGTAAGTAGTTTTTCAAGTTAGAGAGCAAGTAATTCCTAGAAGTAACTAGTACGCTTAAAGCTGTTTTTTCGTCAGCTTTAAAGTCGTACTTGAACTTCGAGTCGTTTGCTTGAAACAATACGAATTCTTGCATAGTTTTTTACTTCCTTGATTGAATATTCTTCATTGCGCTTATTCCTGGAACAGTTGTTGGAGTGTATGCTCCGCCTGCTAGAGTAAACTTGCATGAGGAACAAATCCACAAGCTGTTTCCGCTTCTTTTCAAAGATTTCTTGCCGCAGTTAGGGCACTCGTATTTTGTTTTCTTTTGTGCTGCTACTGCTTGAACTTTTTTTCTTACTTTTACACCGTATCTTGAAACCATGTTTTTAAATCACTCTCTAGAAAATTTATTTTTTTTTAAATGTGTCTTAATAGTTCCTTTGATTTTTCTGAACTTAAATCTATCAAGTCCATTAATTCTTGCTTGGAAAAGCCTGCTTTGCCGGATTTTTGTGCAGAGCAAACGAATCCGTCACTGCTTGTTGACAAGCTCATTCTGCCTTCGCTTGCGACTTCTTCCTCGCTGTTCGCGTCTGCAATAATTACTCCATCGATTTTTTCGAAGGTGGTTACTGCTACTTCGCGTACTAGTTTTAGTTTTCCAGTAAACTCGTTCCTAATGATTTTGCCGTCTTCGACTTTAGGTATTTTAGTATTCTTTAAAGCAGACATTGCAGCTAGTCCTGCAGTATCAATCAAGTTTCCAGAATGGTCTAAAATATACAAGTCTACGAATACTCCTAAAACTTTTCCTTCTTCTAAGAACAAGCTTTTAACGTCAATGCTTTCAGCGCTGCGAATGCCTCGGTCGACTACTCTGGCTAGTTCGATTGAGTTCTCGTCAGGGGGTCCAGCGTTGAAGTCTGGGTGAGCGATTGGAGAGAATTCTGAACCAAACATTACTACTCCTTCATCAGGCCTGTCGGCGAAGGGAGTCATAATATCGAATTTTACTCCAGCTAGTACTTTAGTTCCGCCGACTTCAGCTATAGCGCTTCCTTCAGCGTTTTGAATAAAGTCTTTAGTAATCTTTATTTCACGGTATGCATCTAGAGCACGGCCGTCGATTCTCTTTTTTTGTTTTAATAATTCTTTAATGTAGTCTTCTTTTATTTCTTCTAAAATCATTGCAAATCACCTGAGTCAACGTCTTTGAACTTGTCAGCCAAAGCTTGGACTTGTTTTTCTCTAATAACGTTAGCTGCTTCAAAAATCATGTCCAATCCTTCACTTACTTCTTTTTTTGAAAGCAATCCATCTAGTTGGAATAATAATAATTCCTTAGTTCTTGGAGAAATAACTACTGGCACATCGCTTTCGCCCAAGTTGTCTTCGTACTTGTCTAAGTCAACGACTAGCTTGCCGTCAACGCGTCCAACAGATACTCCGCATACTAAATCGCGCATTGGAATGCCTGCATCAGCTAAAGCAACGCTAGCAGCAGTGATTGCTGACACTCTAGTGCCGCCATCGCTTTGCAATACTTCCATGTGAACGTCAATCATTGTCTTTGGAAATCGTTCAGTAAAAACAACGTTTTCAAAAACGTGTCTTGCTACTTTAGAAATTTCAATGCTTCGCCTGTTTGGTCCGCTGCGTCCGTGTTCTTCTTGTGAAGAAAAGGGAGCCATTATATAACGAGCATTAATCAAAGCACGCCTTGGGTTAGTCAAGTGTTTTGGAAACACTTCATGAGGACCATAAACAGCGGCTAGCACTTTGTTTCGTCCCCACTCTATCAAGCAAGAACCTGCGGCACGATTTAGAACGCCTGCAGTTATTTTTAAGGGTCTTAAATCGGTTACTCCTCGACCGTCTAGGCGAGATCCATCTTTATTTAATAAAGCCATTTTTTCACTCATTTCTTATCACCATTATTTCTTAATTCTTGAGTCAAAAACTCCATCATTCTATCCGTCAACCCGCTCGAGTGAGCTTCTCTAGAAATCTTCATTATTGCTAGAGATGCTAAAGCAAGGTTGCCGTTTCTCAAGTAAATTCTTCCATTCTTGCCTACGAAAACGTCAGCGCCAGTGTATTCTTTCAATAATTGAAGCATGCTTCCGTTTTTTCCAATAACTCGAGGAATTTTTACTGCATCCACTTCAAGCAATTCGCCGCCGGAAAACAATCTGACTTCAGTTAAGACTGGCTCGTTTACTTCGTTTACTGAAACTACTTTAGCAGAAACAACGTCGCCGATTTGCAATTCTTCTCTCAAATCGCGTGAACTAATTTGTCCCTCGTAAGGAGAATTCAAGTCAATCGTGTAGCCTGAAAACCTTTCTTCAGTAACGATGCCAATCACGTAGTCTCCGCGAATTGGAACGTAATAACCCTTCAAGGGAACGACTCTGCCGTTAGACTCCAACAAAATAGTTGAAGCGTAATGCTTTCCGTTTTCGGAATAAACGCCATCTGCGTTAGACGCAGAACCAGGAACTTCATCGCCTGGAACTAATACTTTTTTCAAATCAAACTTTCACCTTACAATCTTTTAGTAGAAACTTGGCCGGCGGTCAACTTATTCAACCGGTCGTAAAACTCTCCTTCAATGCCGGCAGGTATCGCGCAAACGCACTGCATGCTGCCGTCATTATTGTACGATTCCTTCTCGAAACCATACTCTTTCAATACTCCATACAATCGCCCAACGAATTGAGCGGGAATAGTTACTTGAACTCTTATTCTCTCCAAACTAATCGGAATGATTTCGCGAATGCTTTCAATCGCGTCAAGCATTTGTTCATCAACGCTCTTGAATGCGTCGAAACTGAACCTCGCTTGTTCTAAAGCATTCTCGATTCTTTGAATTGGATGCGGAGTTTTAGTTCGAGGATCAATCGCGTTCTTAGCGATTGCTGAAACGATTTGCTTCTTTTTCTCGTCTAAAATCTTCCTCCTCTGGTCAGTTGTTAACTGCAAGTCTCCGTCGCGGAAGATTATTCCCGCGATTTCTTGAATGTTTTCAGTACCGAATGCTTTCTTCAACGATTGAGGACCCTGGCGTTCGCCTTTGTTAGCGTCCTTGTATACTTCCTCTGAAATCAAGACGTTAGTCAAATCCTTCCTGACGCCAGTCTTGTAGTCGTAAGCAAGCTTAGGGTCAACCAGGATTTCAAACCTTTCCCCGTTTTTTTCTATCCTCGCAATAATCGTGTTTTCTATACTAGACATTCAAAAACTCACAAATACTTGGTAATCTCGGCGTTTGAATAAACCTTGACTCCGTCTTTTCCAGCAACCGCCAAGTCAATCGCGTCAGCAGACAACTTGTCTTCAGTTACTTTCTTCAACGCCTTAAAACAAAGCTTGATTCCTTCATCTAAAGACAACTTGTCCTGATATTCTTTCTCGAAGAATTCTTCTACGGCTTTCTTGCCTGAACCAATAGCTGTTGCTTTGTACTCAAACAAAGCACCGCTTGGATCGCTTTCAAATAATCGGTAAGCAGAACCATTCGCTCCACCCACTAGCAAGGAAACACCGTATGGGCGTACTCCAGCGTATTGAGTAAAGACTTGAATGTGGTCGCCGATTTTCTTAGCCAAGTCTTCAATGTCAATGGCTTCATCATAAACCAACCTGTGTTTTTGAGCTTCGCTTCGAGCAAAATCAACTAGCTTGCGAGCATCAGCGACTAAACCACTTGAAGCTGCAGCAACGTGTTGGTCTAATTGAAAAATCTTTTCATGAGAGTCTCCAACCATTAAAACGCTGGAAATGCGTTTTTGAGCCAAGAAAACAACTCCGTCCTTAGTAACGCAACCAATGCTCGTAGCGCCCGTCTTTACAGCTTCTCGAGCGTATTCTACTTGAAACAATCTCCCATCAGGAGAAAAAACTGTTATTGCTCTATCATAAGCAGCTTGAGAAGGAGGATACATACTTCAAACACCTCGTATACAATTTTTAATTATACAAAAAAAAACTATCGTCAAAAATTCAAGAGCCAAAGCACGCACGCTTGGAAAACAATTCTCTTTACACCGGTACACTATAATAAAGCCAAAACCGCTTTTAAAAGCTTTTCAAATCAAGTTTGATACGCTGCCGGAAATTTTTTCAAGCCTTAACGCTATATCTCGGCCTTCGAAAAATCTTTTCAACGCTAGCGCAGCGATTATTTGTTCTAAATACTTTAAATCACACCTTAACACTAATAATTGTTTTTCAGGGTTGAATTCTTTTAGTGAAGCGCCTGCTTTTCCTGCGGTTTTTTCTCCCAGGAATGAAAAAACTGCTTCGTAAACTAAGTGTTTTGCTTTCTTTTCGTCAAGTTTTTGTCCCACTAGTTTGTAAAGCAAGTAACGCTTTTTTTCACGCATCATTTGCCATCACTCAAGAACAACCTAGTAGAATAATCCTTAAACCAAACCGCAAACTCTCTGACTACTTTAGCTCTGTGTGAAGCAATGTTTTTTTCTTCACTAGTGCCTTCAGCAAAAGTCTTGTTCCATCCGTCAGGAATAAACACTGAATCAAAAGGAAGCTTAGTATGAGAAGAACCCTTAATTTCTCTAGAAATGCTACCAGAAACGCTCCCAACAAATACTTTCTCAATATTAGCGTCTTTGTAAGCTAAGAAAGTCTTGAATACTGCTTTCCTGGAAGTGCCTTCAACTAATCTAAGCACTCCCTTCAAACCAACGGATGAAACGAATACTTTAGTGAAAGCGCCTGGGAAATCATTGTAATCTAGAAAGAAGATTCCAGTGTCTTCTACGACTACTGAACCGCCAGCAGCGTTAAAAGCTTGCCTTGCTTTAGACAAAACAACTTCCTCTAATGAGAAAACTTTTGGTTCCACTAACTCCATTTTGAAATGCTCGACAACAACGCCTTTTTCTTTCAGTACTTGGCGGACTTCCAAAAACTTTCCTTCATTACTAGAACAAAATAATAAAGTCATTTCAAAAATTCCTCGAATACTCGCTTTGCTTGAGTGTTTAAAACAAAACTAGCTTGCTGGCTAGTCAAACCCAATTGAATTAAAATTGCAATTATTTCTCTCTCTGTTTTCAAATCGAACTCGCTTTCAGCTCGAGAAGTGAAAACGAATTTTGCTTTTAGTTTAAGGCATTTTTTCAAAAACAATCTTAACTCGCGCAGTGCTTTAGCTCGATAAACAAAACTCGCGTGAAGCAACGGCCTTAGCGGCAATTCAAAAACCCGGTCGTTATCAGCAACGCTTCGAACTAACGCGTCGGATTTGAAAAAACCAGGAGTTTGAAGCGGATTAATCAAGAAGAATTCTTTCTTCAAGCACGCTTTGCAAAGCAATTCCTCGCTTCCAGAAAGAGAAGCGACTCCAACGTCTTGCAATCGGTTCAAGTCTTTTTGCGACTTTAACTCTATAGTAGGAACTCGCGTGGCTACTATTCCTAAATCAATAGCTTTATCTGGAACAAAGCAATTCAAGTCGTGCATTTGAAAATAATTTGGTTTTACGAACTTAAACTAGTTTCCTAACCGCTAAAGCAATAGCTTTACTGCAATCGATTCTAACGTACTTGTTTTCTAGCGTGTCAGCACAAGCAATTGAAGAAATACCACCATTAAGTATTTTCTTGCCGCCTGATTCATCCAACAAGTGAGTCACCACGCAATCCACTCGCTTCGCGCCGTATTTCTTTAGTATCTTGCTAACTGAAATCAACGTGTTTCCTGTAGACGCAACGTCATCAATTAACAACACGTTTTTTCCTTCAGCATTCAAGCCAGGGAGAATAATGTTTTCAATCTTAGTGCCAGTAAAACGCTTCTTGTTGAAAACATAATAATCCGCCTTTAATTTTTTAGCAATGTGTTTAATCCAAGGCGTTGACTCAATATCAGGACCGACTACTAAAATATTCGCGTATTTTTTAGCAGCGTAATAATCGGCAAAATAATCATTCAATAATATATCAACTGACGGAATCTTGAAGATTTCTTTAAGCGATGAAATACGATGCAAGTGAGTATTAACAGTAACGAACGCATTCGCCCCAGCATCTTCAATCATTCTAGCAATAATCTTATTGCTAACGCACTCGCCTGGATTAAAGCGAACGTCTTGACGAGCGTACGCGAGATAAGGCACTACAGCAATTATTTTCTTCGCGTTCAATTCTTTTGCAGTGCGCAAAGCAAGCAATAACTCCATTAACGAATCATTCGGCGAAGGATGCATTGACTGCACTAGCAAAACAGTTTTTCCTTTCAAAGCAGTTTGAAAGCGTATTCTTAACTCCCCGTCAGGAAACTCGTCGACAAACAAGTCGCTGTAGCTAGCTTTCAATTCTTTAGACAATTTTAAAGCTAGTTTTCTAGACTTAGAGCAACCAACAACTAACATTAATCAAGCATTAAACAAAAAGAGAATAAAAAGAAGGATGAAAACTAGTTTTCGGTTTTTAGTACGACTTCGTAGTATTGGTCTACTGCGTCTTCGCCGACCCAGTAACTGCCGAGTACTTTAGCGTTCTTGTATTTCAAAGAAGCTTTTAATTCAGCAAACCACTGCCATGCTTTTCCAGGGTTCACTCTCTTTCGATTCTTAGCTGGTTTTCTACCCAAGTCAGGTTGTCTGCGTACGCGTTTTCCGCGAGTTACTTTAACTCGAGAAACAAAGTAATCGTTAGTTGCTTTATACCCTAAACCGCGAGCTCTCACTGGATTTAAGGGAGTTTCTACTCGTACGATAGTTCCCTGCTTTCTCCAAGCAGATAAACGAGTCCTGTATTCTGGAGTCCTTGTTTTAGCTGAAGACTCAAAGCTTTTGGATATATATTTCGCTGCACCCATTTTATAGAATTCACCTGCCATAAAGCTTTCCGGAGCAATGTTCCAGCTATCCCGACATATTGCTTTAATAGCGAAAATAATTCTGCAAAACGTGGTTTTTAATACTTTTCAAAAACAATTGATTAAACATGAAGATTCGATTCGTGAACGATTTAGAAAAAGAAAAGGAAATCGACTTGCCAGAAGGGACGACTATTGCTGACGTTGTCAAGAAATCCAAGACTACTGGAGAAACCATTATTATTCGCGTTAACAAGAAACTCGCCCACCCCAAGACCGTATTAAAGGAAGGGGACTTTTTAGAGTTTATAGGAATTATTTACGGCGGTTGAATTGTTGCAAGAATGGATTTACGCATTGATTCTCGGAGGCGCTCCAATAAGCGAAGTACGCGGAGCAGCAATATACGCTTTTTCAATAAACCAACCTGAATTAATCTTGATTGGAGCGTTTGGAAACTTTCTAGCAGGACTGGCATTGTTATTTTTCTGGGACTTGTTTAAAATCGAAAAAATTGGTCGCAAAATTATTGGTAAGAAAATCGACGACAAGATTCACGATTTAGGCAAGAAAACCGAAAAATACGGCTGGATTGGTTTAGCAATATTCATTGGAATACCCTTACCCGCAACAGGCGTATACACGGGAATACTGCTGGGTAAAATATTGAATTACTCAAACAAGCACTTGCTTGCAGCGAGCGCGATAGGTATAATTATTTCAACGACTATAATGTTCTTGATATTAAACGGAACGCTAGCGTTCTTGAGTTTCTTGAAATGATTGACGAAAAACAAAACAAAGCACTCGCTAAATCAGCGCCTTACACTCACTACAAGCTTCGTCCTACTTGGCAACAACACTTGTTTAATGGATTTTTTATTGACGTTTACTTGTATAACAAACAATTCACTAGCAAGCCACAAATAATAGACCAAGTAAAAACTGCAAGAGACCATCCAGAATTAAGCCCGTACTTGGAGAAAGACTGGTTGGAGTTCGCTGAAAAAAAAGAAAAACAATACGCGCTAGGAATAAGAAAAATGTTAATGGAACCTAAAAAACTTAAAGGATTAACGGATGCCGAAATAGAACAAAAAGTAACTGAATCTCTAGAAAATTACAGACAAAAACCCAATACTGCATACAAGTTTAAAGGCGACCCACCAACAGGAAATACTTAACTTTTTATTCGATGAAAAGCACTTTTTTCTTGTTAAAATAAAAAAAAAGTTAGTGAAAACAATGGTCGAATGCATTCGTTGCGGTAAGGAAGCAGTAGTCGAGTTGCGTTACTGCAAAGAAGACTTGTGCCAGTACTGCTTCAAAGAATTATTTGAAAAAAGAGTATGGAAAGCCAACAAAGATTTTTCGTTAGTCACTCGAGGAGATAGAATCGTAGTTGGAGTATCCGGCGGAAAAGACTCTAGTGCGTTGTTGTTCGTCTTGCATAAAATGGCTAAAAAAATTGGGGATGTAGAAATAATTCCAGTACTAGTAAATGAAGGAATTGAAGGCTACCGCAACAAGGCAATTGAAAAGGCTCGCGAGCTGTGCGAAAAACTAGGATACGAATTGAATATTGTTAGTTACAAGGAAACCGTCGGCTTCTCAATGGACGAAGTAATGAAAGTCCGAGGACCAAATGGACACAAGAGTTGCACTTACTGTGGAGTCTTCCGCAAGAACGGGTTAAACCAAGCAGCTTTGGATTTCAAAGCAAACAAGCTAGCCATTGGCCACAACGCTGACGACACCAGTCAAACATTCTTAATGAACTTGCTTCGAAACGAAACTCACAGGATTACTAAGTTCGGTTCTCAAACCAGCGAAGAAGAAGGACTCGTCAAGAGAATCAAGCCTTTGATTTATTGCTTAGAGAAAGAATGCGCTTGGTACTGCGAAGCAGCAGAACTACCCTACTACCTAGGAGAATGCCCTTACGCTAACGAGTCTTTCCGAGGCGAATCTAAGGAATTCTTGAACGAGTTGGAGGAAAAATACCCAGGCGTTAAATTCAACTTGCTGCACTCATTCTTGTCAATCCAAGAAGAATTAAAGAAAAACCCAGTTGAAGAAAAACCATTTTTAAAATGCGCTTCATGTGGAAACCCTTGCGCTGGAGTAAAGTGCAAGAAGTGCGAGTTCGTTGAAGAATTAACAAGCAAGAAAAACGCGTCAAAAAGCTAGGAAGCAAGGTTTTTATACTCTCTGAAACCAATTTTTAAAGTATTAAAAAAAGCTAATTTTTAGCTATTTGAAATAATTATTGTTTAAAATAAGGTGAAAAATTTATGGGTTTACGACCAGCTAGAACTTCTCGAGAATTAAAAGGCCAACCTTGGACTCGCTTGAGCATTAGGCGACCGAGAAAGAGTTACGTTAAAGGAGTTCCACACAACAAAGTAAGACAATTCATTATGGGAACCGACAAGCCTTATGAAGTCGAAGTAGTTTTGGAATTACAATCACCAATTCAAATTCGAGACAATTCTCTAGAAAGCGCTCGACAAGCATGCAACAAAGTACTAGAAAAAAACTTGCTAGCTAATTACTTCATGCAAGTAACCAAGTACCCTCACTTCGTGTTGAGAGAATCAGCTTCTTTAGGAGTAGCTGGTGCTGACCGTATCTCTAAGGGAATGAAACGTGCTTTTGGAAAACCAAAAGGACGCTTAGTAAGAGTAAAGGAAGGCGAAGTAATCTTTAAAGTAAGAGGCATGAAGAAAAACATTGCAGTAATAAAGAAGGCTTTAGAAAGAGCTAAAATCAAAA
>JABWCK010000049.1 GCA_013360305.1 Microcaldota archaeon | reverse complement strand
TAACCTTAGGAGGTTATGCAGGTAGAGTTAGCTTTAAAGATGATGGGCCTGGCTATGAACAAAAATGGAATTACACCGTAATTGGTGTTAGAGGTGCATGGCATTATACTGAACTAAATCATGAAAAAATTGATGTTTATGCTGGTGTTATGGCCAGTTATAATATTGTTGATTACTCTTATGAAAGCTCAGGATTTAGTGCAACAAGTGATTCATACAGCAATAGCTTAGGTGGTTCTGTATTTGCGGGAGGTAGATATTACTTCACAAACAACATTGCTGCTTTTGTGGAAATTGGCTATGGTGCAACATTTTTCAATGCCGGAATCGCTTTCAAATTTTAAAAAAATACCTTTAAAAAAAAACATCCCGACTCTAATCGGGATGTTCCTTTTAATTAGCAATAGTTTCGAAAGACATGTTACCTACTTTAACAATGCTCAGTGCCTTGGAGTAGTTGAGCAAAAAACGTATAGTTTCTTTTTTAGGTAACATCTTTGGAGTCGCTAATTTTTTACTAGTGTAAAGTTTTGCCATAGATAAAATATGTTTGTTTTAATCTACAACGAAAGACTTTTCCAAATATTGTTTAATTGGTTAAAATTATTTGATTTTTTTCAATTACTTTTCGCAAATTCATTAAAGCATAACGCATTCTTCCTAAAGCAGTGTTAATGCTGACTCCGGTTAAATCGGCTATTTCTTTGAAACTCATATCTTGATACATTCGCATTACCAATACTTCTTTTTGATCTGCCGGTAATTCCTCTAAAAGACGTTGCAAATCACTTTCTACTTGATCAGTAATCATTCTGCCTTCTACATTCATCGAATCATCAGACATATAGGAAAAGATAGAATATTCTTCCGTTTCGCGTTGCATTGGCATCTTTTTGTTTCTTCGGAAATGATCAACAACCAAGTTATGAGCAATTCGCATTACCCACGGTAAAAACTTACCTTCTTCGTTATATGAATTTGATTTTAACGTTTTAATTACTTTAATGAAAGTATCTTGAAAAACATCATCAGTTATATCGCGATCTGCAATTTTGGAATAGATAAATCCGTAAATTTTTGATTGATGTCTTTCTATAAGAATAGCCAACGATTGCTCATCACCAGCAATGTAATTCTTAACCAATAAAGCGTCTGGGAGTTGATTAACAGTAGCCATAGTAATACCTTTTTAATTTCGTGTTTTGAACTAAATTTTCTAAAAAAGTATTTTTTTCCTATAAGCAATTGTTAAATAAAGATTAATTATTAGCCAAATGTAACACAATTTTATTTGAACAAACAAATTTTAATTGAAATTTTAACATTCAAAATGCAATAAATGTGGAAAACCATAATAAAAGACTCTAATTTTATATGAAAAATAGAAATTCCCAACCTTTTAATTGAAATTTCAAATCACTATCTTTGCGATTCTTTCAACTTTGCTATGACACCAGAAGAATTTGCCCTACTCGAACCCAAGAAAAATATCCTGATTAAAGGAGCTCAACTACACAATCTTAAAAACATTGATGTGGCGATTCCGCGAAATAAATTAGTGGTTATCACCGGACTTTCGGGTTCCGGAAAATCGAGTTTGGCGTTTGATACGTTGTATGCCGAAGGTCAGCGTCGTTATGTGGAAAGTTTGTCGTCGTATGCTCGTCAATTCTTAGGAAGATTAGACAAGCCAAAAGTCGAATATATTAAAGGTATCGCTCCTGCAATTGCCATCGAACAAAAAGTGAACACCACAAACGCTCGTTCAACTGTTGGAACATCTACAGAAATATATGATTATCTGAAATTGCTTTTTGCTCGTATTGGTAAAACTTTTTCACCGCTTTGTTTCACTTGCTTAATGTGTTCGATGAACGGTTCTAGGGTACTAGCTGACTCGCTGACTCTATAACAGTCTTCATAAATGCTTTCCTTGCTGGCTTGATAGTATCCTCCAACGAATACTTCTAGCAATAACAACCCGAAAACTAGGCCTATGAATACTGCAAAGATCTTGTTTTCGTCTTTTAATTCAAAGTCGCTGAAACGCTTCATTTTTTTAAACTCTGGAAACCAATTAAAATTCGTTAATTCAATAAAAAATAACGAAAAAATAATGGTTGAAAATGAGTATTAAGCGTTTCTTTCAAAGCAATTGGCTTTACTTCCTAGCGGGCGTAGTGATAAGCATCCTATTATTCGTCACTCTACTCTTCCTAAACAACTCGACTAAGTTTATTTACATTAATTTTTGATTACAAGTTGTAGTAGTAAGCTTCGTTAGTCATTTCCAACGCTTTAGCTAATACTTTTTCTAGTTCTGAATCAGTTAATTGGTGAGTGTTTTCGCTAGTGTATTCTTTTCCTTGGTGTCCGACTGGCATTTTCTCGTTAGGGTCTACTACGTAGTAGTCTCCTTCGTCTTTAGCCACTACCATTTCGTTTTCTGCGACTAGCACTTCGTGTACTTTTTCGCCTTTGCGCAAGCCAACGTGTTTTATTGGGTAATCTTCTTTACCCATGCTTTTAGCTACTATTCTAGCTAGTTGGCCAATACTGCAGGCAGGTGCTTTCTTGACTAATATTCGGCCGCCGTGAGCGTATTCTGCAGCAAACATTACTAAGTCTATAGCGTCTTGCAAGCTTAACCAAAAGCGAGTCATGTCTGCTTGCGTTACTGGCAAGGGTTGTCCAGCGGTTATAGAATCTTTGAATAATGGAACTACTGATCCTCTACTGCCGACTACGTTTCCGTATCGAACTACGTTGAAGGTAGTTTTGCCGATTGTGTTTGCGTCCAGCATTACTTTTTCTTGAAGTGCTTTACTCATGCCCATTGCATTGACTGGTTTGACTGCTTTGTCTGTAGAAATAGCGACGACTCTCTTGACTCCAGCGCGAATCGATGCATTAACAACGTTTTTAGCTCCGATGACGTTGGTTTGAACTGCTTCGAACGGGTTGTCTTCGTTGAGGAAACGATCCTTGTCCGGTTGAACGATGGCGTTCGTCGGGAGGCGGAGATCGGTGGGCATGAGGGAGTTCGGTGGACCGGCCAGGAGCCGGA
>JABWCK010000048.1 GCA_013360305.1 Microcaldota archaeon | reverse complement strand
GGCACAGCCGCGACTAGTGTGAGTAATGGTTTCATCCATTGTTTTAATCCGACTCGGTATTCTTGAGCGTCTGAAGCGTTTTTCTGGATGGTTTTTTTCACGTACAAGTCGTCAAAGAAACCGACGAAAGTAATAGTAACTATTTATATGAGTTCTGCCATTATTGATGCTAGATTTATGCTAGGATCTTTAATTATGAACGTATTAAGCGCAACAAAAATTAGTAAACCAAAAAAGAAAGAGTATGCTACTGGCATTCCGCCTGATGTTGGTAAGACTGGCTTGGTTGTTTTTTGTTGGTCTATTGCGGTTACTCCAATATTCCTGAAAAAACGCATGAAGTAGGGCGTACTATAGATAGTCAACCCGGCAGTTATTATGCAAGATCCTATTATCCATTCTAACATTTGTTATACACTCTTATTTTTTTAGTAGTTTCCTCCTTTTTTATTAGTATGATTTCATTAACTGAAGCCCGGGACTCGATTTTGGAAGGCTTGGCAAAGCAAGAACTAGTTTTAGTACTAGGCAATTGCAAGGTTAAATACTCAGGCCGAGCGGCGAGCAAGTTAAGCGAAGGGGACAGGTTGTTAGTAGTAAAGCCTGACGGCACTTTTTTGGTTCATCAAAAAAGCAAGATGGCGGCTATTAATTACCAAGGACCTGGCTCGGTGACGAGTGTTTTTTTGGATAAGTTGTTAGTAATAAAGTCTGAACGAAAAAAACCAGTTGAATTTATTGAAGCGTCTTTTAATTCAATCAAGTTCGTTGGTTGTTTTTCAATGAGTGACGACAACAAGCTTGAATTGATTGGTTCAGAAAAACAATTAGCCGACGAGTTAATGCTTGACTTATCATTAATTGAGAAGGGATTGAAACCACTACAAAAAGAATCCTTCATGCAGAAAGGCAGTATTGACGTTTTGGCTGAAGACTCGGCTGGAAACTTGGTTGTTATTGAGTTGAAGCGAAGAAGCGCTGGCTTGGATGCGGTTACTCAATTGAAGCGTTATGTTGAAGAATTACAAAAACGCAAGGGCCGCAGGGTTAGAGGAATACTATGCAGTCCCGAGATTACTGATAATGCTTTGAAAATGCTTTACTCTGACGGTTTTGAGTACTTCAAGCTGGATTACGAGTCTAGTTCAGCAAAAATTAAAGGATTGCAACGCAAGCAAAAAGAACTAAGCGAGTATTAATGTTTTCTTTGGTCAATGCTTTTCTTCTATTTGTATTTTGCTCTAATTACTAGCAATGCTGCTGCGATTAATACTACTACTAGTCCTAAGTACATTAGTGAATTGTCTGCGCGAGGGTTTGCTTGAGGAATTAAAGGAGCTTCAGTTGCTTGAATCGTTGCGGTAGTTGTGGCTTGTTCTTGTGTTGAGTCGATTACGGGTGTTGGAGTAATCGAGTTTTCTTCAGTGCTTGCTTGATTAGTTGTTTCGCTGGGATTTGTCGTTGGTTCGTTGGGATTTGTTGTTTCTTCGTTGCTTGGTTGATTGTTTGGGTTTTCAATTGTTGGAGAATCGGGTTGTTGCAATGGGTTGATAGTTGGAGAAACTGTTGGTGTTGGCGCGAATTCGTTGTTGTTTCCGTAAGGCGTAGTATCGCAAGCGTCTCCTACTCCATCAAAATCTGAGTCTTTTTGGTCTGGGTTGTATACGCCTGGACAATTATCGAATTCTTGAGCTTTAACTAACGGCGTTAATGAGAATAGTAAAATTATGACTATGAATGCGTGTTTCACTCCTTGAATTACTGTTTTAAGGGTATTAAGTGTTTTCGTTCAACAAAAGCTCAAGTTTTTATTCCGTGTTTTTTAATCTTGTTTGTAATGGATTCTAATGAAAAGATTGTTTTAGACGCTGCGTCGTTTAAAGCATTATCTTCAGACACTCGTGTTTCAATACTAAAGAAATTGAACGATCGCAGAATGACTGCGACTGAATTAGCTGAAGCGTTAAGTATTAGCGTTCAAGCAGTTTCAACTCACTTGTCAACAATGGAGGAAGCGGGCTTAGTAAAACGCGTTGATTCTCACCGTAAATGGGTTTATTACGAGTTGACGGACAAGGGTTTGAATGTAGCTAATCCCGGCAGGAAAGCCTTTTTAGTCGTATTAAGCGTGCTAGCGTTGTTTGCTGTTGCTTTGATTGGTTTAGTTTTTACTAGCTTGAATGGCGTAGCACCAATTAGTTCAGGAGTAATGCCTCGTTCTTTTGATGCGCCGGTAATTGCTGCAGTCAGTGATTCGGGCAGGTTAGTTCAAAAAGATTCTGCTGAAGCGCTAGCTATTCAATCTTCTGCTTCGACTGGTTTTTCTTTACCGGATGGAACTATTGTTTCTCTAGAATTCGCTAGAACTCCAGAAGAGCGAAGCGTTGGGTTGTCTAATCGTGAAGAATTATGCGCTAATTGCGGAATGTTGTTTATTTTCGAAGAACCAGGCTTGCATAAGTTTTGGATGAAGGATACTTTGATTCCTTTAGATATTGTTTTCTTGAATGAAGACTTTGAGGTAGTAACAACTCACTCTAAGGTTTCGACTTGCGATGCTTATTGTCCTGGTTATTCTCCAACTAGCAAAGCCAAGTACGTGTTGGAATTCAACGCTGGATTTGCTGAGTCTCATGGCTTGACTCCTGGAATAAAGCTAGGCTTGCAGGATATAGTGTAAGTTTTTATTAACTGCTTGTTTTCTTTTTAGTAATAAATGGTTTTTTACGAGTTAGTTTCAGTGCTAATGGTTTTAGTTGCTGGACTCGCAATTTTATCTAAAGCATCAGAACGATTGATTGATAGCGCTATTGCTATTGCTCATTTTTTTAAAGTCAGCGATTTAGCTATTGGTTTCCTGCTTGTTTCAGTAGCTACTTCCTTGCCGGAGTTAGTAGTATCGATTTTTGCTTCAGCTAGCGGTCATCCTGGCTTGTCTATAGGCAACGTGTTGGGTGCGAATATTTCAGACTTAGCAATGGTGTTAGGCGTATCTGCGTTGATCGCGAAGCTTCGAGTAAAAAAGAACGAACATGGGGACTTCCTGAAGACTTTGATCTTAGTATCCGTCTTGAGTATCGGCTTGTTGTTTATTGTTCCATCTTTCTTTGAAGGATTATTTTTGCTAGCAATATTCGCTGTTTTTTGCTATTTTGTTTTAAAGACTGAATCCTCTTTAGACCTTGAAGAAAACAAAGTTACTCGTTTAGAGTTAGTCGGCGAGTTGATTTTGTTTTTCGTTTCGTTAACGTTAGTGTTATTGAGTGCTGACTGGATTATTAACTCGTCAGTAAACTTGGCTTTTTTGGGCGGTTTTAGTGAAGCGTTCGTTGGCGCAACTATCGTTTCACTAGGAACTACGGTTCCTGAACTAGCTGTTAGTTTAAAAGCGTTGAAAACCAAGAAGACTGACTTAGCGTTGGGTAACTTGTTCGGTTCAGCAATAACTAACTTGACTCTAGTATTAGGGTCAGCTGCAATAGTTTCTCAAATAATAGTGAGCTTCAATACTTTGGTTGTTTTAGTGTTTTTTGCATTGCTAGTAAACGTTTCATTGTATTATTTTGTTTCCACTCGAAGCGTCATCCACAAAAAGGAAGGATTACTTTTGCTAGGGCTTTATGCTTTGTTCATAATAACTAGTTTCTTAGTACAAGGCATTTGAAAGCATTTTTATGCTTTATTGAAGTAATTACTAGCGAGTGAACTGAACTTTGGTTGTAGAAGTATTCTTGATTTTGGGGGCAATAATGCTCTTAGGATTTTTTGCAGACTTGTTGTTCAGCAAAACCAAGATTCCCGGCGACTTGATTTTAATACTCGTAGGAGTAATCCTCGGGCCTATAATGGGCATAGTTCAGCCTAGTTTTTTTGTTCCATTCTCTGCTTTGGTAGGAACTCTTGCTTTGATCGTAATCTTGTTTGAAGCAGGATTAAACTTAAACTTGTTTAAAGTATTGTCAGAATTATCGACGGCCACGTGGTTTACGTTGCTAGTATTCCTGTTAAGCGTTTCCTTAAGTACGGCGTTTTTGCATT
>JABWCK010000015.1 GCA_013360305.1 Microcaldota archaeon | reverse complement strand
AACAATTCTGACTGGAATTGCAAGTTTTTTTTAACTAAGTCAGTGTTGTAAACGAATATTCCTAACGCCATTGTTAAAATTACTGCGGCTAGTAGAAAATCCAAGCTTAGTAATTGCGCCTTCATATTGGTTCACAGTCTCCTTGGTATTTGCTTAAAATTCTTACTCCTCGAGTTAAAGTAATCGGGTCATCAACGTACTTGAAGCAAAGCTTAGTGTATCCATCTAGAGTAGGCTTGTCTCTGCTGAACGGGTCAACTTGGCAGTTTAAAGCAATACTGCCAGGAAACAAGTTGCATGAAGTTTTTACACTGATCGGCTTGTATAATAATTGAGAAGCGTTAACTTGGTTGCCGAATTCTATTACTCCAGGACTAGTACTTAAACCGAACTCTAACGCGGTGTCCAAGTACTTATAACTAGAATCAAAGCCTGGGGTTTTTTCAATCAAGCAAGGCGCGTCGTAGTAAATAGTCGCGCCAGTAGCGCAAGCAGAATTAGCTATTGAAGCTACTTGGCTTGCTAGGAATCTTTTTTGCGACGAAATCGCGTCTAGTTCAGTGTTCGACAAAGAAAGGAAGCTATTCAGCCATACTAGGACTAGCAAGAATAATGCGAATGCGAAGAATAACTCTATTGAAATCTGGCCCTTCATTGCTAGAAATTACTCATCCGGCATTTTTAAAACAAAGCAAAAAACAAGCTTGGAACAATCAAGCACCCTGAAGCCGCACTTAAAGGCTGTTTCGAGAAAACAATGACGCTAGCCCAAGATAAAGCAGTGCCGCAAACGATTAAGCCATAAAACCCGTCGTAGTAAAAAACTAAAGCTGCTAGAAACAAGGAAACTACCAATGAAAAATTGAATCGAATAACGTCTTTTAATTGGTAAAAAAATAAAAACCCTAAACCAAAAGCGGCAATGCTTGCCGAAATCGTTTGCATTAAAGTCAAATTAGACGACGATACTAACACTGCAGGCATTGAGCGCGTAGCATTCAAAGAATACACTGCGATTAAGTCGAAGTAGTTTTTGCTTAGTAACGCAGACAATGCAGATGAAAAAAAGCTTCCAGAAAACAAAGCGATTATTGACGCTAAGAAGGAGGGCGTCATTGCGGGAAATAATGGAGAAAAACTAGCTAGTACTACTCCTGCAATAATGCTTGGGAAGTCGAAGTCTGTTGGTTCTTCTTTTTGGTTCATTAAGAGAAAAGGCAGGGCGAAAAAACCAGTGAATAACGCAATTAAAGGATTCTTTAATGACGAATCAAAAACGATTTTACCAAAAACCCCCGAGCAAAAAAATAATAATGCAAACGAAAAACTTTTTCTAGACACTAAAATCAACGCGACTATAATTGCTAAAGCTATGAAAAAATAAGGCTGCAGCAAGTCTTTCATTAATGGCGCTAGGAAAAAGTGAATTGGAGTGAATAATAACGACAACGCGAATGAGTAAAACAAGGTCTTGAATATTTTACTATCCAGCAATAATGATTGAAAAAACACTCCGCTGAACGAAGCGCCTATAGCGATTAATCCTGCTGCAGAAAACGATTTAACGAATTCAAGCAATACGTTGTAGTGAATTACGCTGCTTAAAGCTCCGAATAATACTCCTAGAAATACCCATTCGATCACTCCAGCGAGTCACCTATTACTTGAAGTTCTCCATTGTATTCAGACACTTTTCCAAGCACAGTAACCCAATCGCCTGAATCGACTAAGCTAACTCTTCGCAGTGAGAAAAAAACGACTGGAACGCAATCGTTTTCTTGGCATAATTTGAATGAAAAAACTCCTGCTTTCGTTTGAGGGTTGAAAACTAATCCCGTCAATAAAACGTTTTGGTTTAACAAACCCGAATTTAATTCCTTAACAGGCGTTTCAATAAATCGATTTTCTTGTTCGAAAACAGTCAAAAAGAGTGTTCCTGCAACCGCCAGAAACCCAGCAGCTGCAAGAAACTTGTCCATATCACGTATTACACGAAGGCTTATCGAAGCTTGGAGAACAATAACAATCCGCGTCGTTCTCGTAATCGCAGACGAAATAATCGTAAGAAATACCTGTAACGCCCAAACAAGGATCGAGTCTAGGGGATTCAACGTTTTCCAAGAATTGATTATACAATACTACATTGTTTTGTGACAATAGTGTTTTAGCAACTCCTTTAGCTACGTCTTTCTTCATTAACTTGTAATCGCTATTAAGAGGGTTCAAGTTTCCTTTACCATTATGGTCTAAAAACACGGGATACAAACAAGCTACTGGCTTGTCTAGTTTGACCGTAGCTCCAGAAAAGTCGAGGTACTCGTTTAAAATTGACGACTCGATTCCTGCCAAAGTGTATGAATGCTCGTCAGCGAATTCTTGGCCTGACAATTGGGCTGAAGAAATAGCAAAGTCTAATTCTACTTCCTTAAAACCAAGAATTAACACGAACACGATGAACGCGGCTAGCAAGGTAAGTATAGCTAAGAACTCTATAGCTGACTGTCCCTTCAACCCGCATCACCAGGAATTGCTAGTTTTTCACAAGAATACTCAATGCATGGGTCAGAACCGCTTGCACCGCAAGTAGTCAAGAATGAAGCGGTTACTTTATACCAGCCCGGTTGTGCCGAACCAGGAGGTTGGCCTAACGGCTGCGTGCAAGACACGTCAAATGAAACAAGGTTCTTGTTGAATTCTAGTTCTGGACCGAATATCCTCTGTTTCCCTGGACCAGTGTCAACACCAATAGGAACGCTTCGGTCATTAACATTATAATCTGGGTCAGTAACGTTGTAAACGTAATCAGAAACAACCGTACAGTAAAGCCTGTTCTCGCCGCCGGTGTCTACGTAAAAACAATTAGCTGACGCTTTGGCTGGGGTTTCGGAGGTAGAAGAAGGAATAAATATTTCGCGGGTTTGTCGAGTGCCTGGACCGCTTAAGTAAACAAAGTTAGCTAAATTAGTAACTGAATCTAATGCAGATGAAGCTAGTACTATTGAATTCAAGTCTCTTTGTTGGTTTATTTCAGTCTGAGTATTGCTGTAAATGATTAAAATGAACGTAATCATTATAGACAAAACCAGGAAGAACTCAATACTTATTTGACCACGCTTAAACATTCAATCACTATAAAAGCAACCCCAAGAAAGGGCGCGAATACTATTTTATTACAAATCACTTTGTCGAGGCTATTAAACCTTTTCAAAAAAACCAATTCAAAAAACAAAAACTTTATTTTAGCAAAATCAATTCTAAAAAACAATACTACTAGCAATCCAGAAAGCAAGAACGCTGAAAGCCAATTAACGCTTAACAAGCTTAACGCTATAAAAAACTTTGAATCACCACCGCCCCAAACACGAAAATAATACAACGACAAGGAAAAAACTATCGCTGCAGCTGAAAACAAGTTAAAACCAGAAAGCAAGCCAATAAAGAAAAAACCCGCATTCAACCAATTCGGTATTTTTTTGCTAAGCAAGTCGCTGATCGAAGCGCAAACAACGAACACTAATAACAAGAACATTAAAAACTAGTGAGAGAAAAAATTGAAAAACCCAAAACAATAGTGTTCAAAAATAGTCTTACTTGACTAATAACTTGATTACTTCGTCTCTTGACTGGCCGATTGATAACAACGCAGCGTCGGCAAAGTTTCTAATATAGAACGCTAGAGTAAAACCAACGATTACGATAAACAAGCCTAGCACTATCAACAAAATGTATTCTACTGCAGCTTGTCCTTTCTTATTTTTCATTATTGTAAATCACTAACTCATGGCTTATTAATTAAACGGCTTTGGACCACAACACCAAGCAATCGCGTTGCTTGGATTCGCAGCACCAGAACTATCGTAAATAAAACCAAAATTATCCTGCCTTCCGCCAGGTCCTTCGCAAGTACTAGCTCCAGATATAGGTAATGAACCTGCAGCAACAGCTCTAGCTGGAGGCATGTTCAATACTTTGCATTCTTCAGGAACGTTAGTAGTGTAAAACTTTAAGTCAGGATTATTAACGTCTAAAACGTTAGGGTCCTTCCAAACCACGTTTCCAGTCGAGTCTTTAACATAACAATTAAAGCTTCCAGGATCTCCAGAATCTAGTACTGGATTGTATCCTTCTTGTTGGATTAAAGCATTCAAACACGCGTTCTTTAACGCTTCTTCACTGCCTGAACTGCTGACTGACTGCACTAGCAAGAAAGCGAAGACTACTATCAATAATACTCCGCCTAGAATCATTACGTACTCGAATGACGCTTGTGCCTTCTTCATGTTATTTAGTAATCACTTTAGTAATATTAAGTTCTCGGGTCTGGACCACAACACCAACCAGTGGCCGTTGCAGGAGTAGCTCCACCAACGTAAAACAAGTTATTGTTTGCCGCATTGCAGTCATCACTTGGAGCGCGTTGAGTGTTTTCTGCGTTCAAGCAAGCTTGAGGAACGTAAGCAATGTTTCCAGAAACCCAGTTCCCGTTAGAATCATAACATTGAGGGGCAGTAGCAAGAGTTCCCGTGCATAATTGTTCTTCAACATTAGAAGATTGTGAAACTTGAAGACTCTGTAAAACTAAAATAGCTAGCACGACTATGAACAATACTCCGGCTAGGATTAAAATATATTCAAAGGCGCCTTGTGCTTTTCTCAATAAAATCAACGAATGCTTTACGCTAGAATCAAATAAAAACGTTATTAGAAAAAATTAGAAAAAAGAAGGAAGAGGAAAGAAGGAACTTATTGTGGGTTAGCTCCACAACACCAGCCACCGTTAGTGGTTGGTTGGTTCCATGCAGTTACTCCAGCACAAGAAGCTACTGGAGCTAATTGGTTGTCCAAGTTGCTGCAAGATTGTGATACTGGAATTACTTCTCCGCTTGCATCCCATTGTCCGTTAGGCAAGTAACATCTTGGACTTTGAGTTAAAGTGGCTAAGCAAGCGTTTAATTCGGTTTGTTGTCCGCCGCCTTGGTTTACGCTTTGTAATAGCAAGATAGCTAATACTACGATGAATAATACTCCAGCTAATATCAAGATGTACTCGAAAGCACCTTGACCCTTCCTCTCAAACAACTTCATTATATCTCCTCCAGTGAGTTTTGCTCTTTTTTTTTATTTGAATTGTTCTAACACAGAAGCGTTAGAGCTTTAATCATAACTATGGCTGGTTTAAAAAGGTTTTCGTCTAAGAAAAAGGGTTTCACGAGGAAAAAAAGCGTTAAAAAAAAGAATTCGATAAAAAAATCAGTGGAAGAAGTTATTGAAAGAATGATGCGGATTGCTTAGTATTTTTAATGGACTGAATGAACCAGGCGGGCAAACGAAGTCTGGGTCTTTGAATTTTTCTTTCAAGCAATCGATCTTTTCGTTGTCTTTTTGAATATCGCTTTGACTATTGGCGGCAAAGTAGTTAACTAATATCAACACTAATGCCACTAGCACTAGGGCTCCGCCTATTATCATTATGTATTCCATTGCTGATTGTGCGCGTTTCATTTAATCACGTTTGTCTTCACGAAGAAGGTTATTCCTGCTACTAGGACAACGACTGCTCCGATTAATATAATATATTCTAATGCGGTTTGTGCTTTTTTCATTTCGAAGTCACTCTCCTCGGCCTAGTAATTGCAAATATTATCCCAAAGATTACTATTAAACATATCGCAATCACGGGCCATATTGCGGAATTAAACTGCAAGCACGTTATTGGTGCCTCACAGCGTCCACCAGCTAGTCGAGTCACGCTGCATAGCACGTAGTTGACTGCTTGGGATATTGATTGGACGAAGTTGCAGCCAGCACTGCATTGAATGCCTTTCGATTGAACGATCAAGTTGCTTCCGAATTTTCCGATTTCGTAAATAATTAACGATACTAAGATCATTATTGGCGTGTACAATACGTATTTTTGGGTTTTTCCTTCGCGAATGATTCCTAACGCGATTGAAGTAATTACTGCAGTGAATACTAAGAATAATATTAATACCAAGTTCAAGTCGCATATAGTTAAAGGCAAGTGTATTGCGCACAACGCTTTGCTTGGCCAGCAAGCGGGTGCAGCAACGTTTTTGACTGCGGATGAAACTCCTTCGTTAATGTAGTTGACTATGCTTATAGCGAATCCGAAAATAAACGGTGATAAAATAATTCCAGACACTACTAGGAACAAGACGTGCATGGTAGTGCGGCTTATTCTTTCTCGTTTGATGTGTAATACGTCGCGCGCGTCTTCGGCTATGGCGAACATTACGTCCGCCAAGCCTGCTCCGCTTCGTTTCGCATCGACTACGATTAACACTGTTCGCTTGAATAACAAGCTGCCAGAGTGTTCGGCGGACTCGATTAGTGCTTCGTCAAAGTTTTGGCCGCCTCGTAGTTTCTTTAAGGCAAAACCTAATTCAGTGCTTAAAGGACCGTATCTAGCGTTGGATACTTCTTCTAGAGCGCTTTCTGTAGTTCCGCCGGCTTTCAATACTAAAGCCATGTGTTTCAAAGCGTCAGGCAGTGCTGCTTCGATTTTTTCTATGCGTCCGTTTCTAGCAGCTAAAGGAATGCTGATCACTAAACTCATTATTGCGAGTAGTGCAACTAGCGAAATGGCTAAGTCGTTCAATAATAATAGTAATACTATGAATGCGACTAGTCCTACTGCAAACATCATGGCTATGAATACGGGCAGGGTAAACTTGTATCCCGTAGCAGCGTAGAATACTTCTAGTTGCTTGATTTTTTGAGTGAACCAATTTTCTTTTTTATCCGAATCCATTTGTTACCACGCTGCAGGCTCCATTCTCTTAGTAATAAACACGATTATAGTCATCAAGAATAAAATCGCTAAGAAACCGAGTAAAGTAAATACTGGAGGCAGTGCTCCAGCGAATAAAGGCAACTGCACGATTGCGGAAAAGATTGCGATTGCGACTGGCGCGACTACTGAAACCATGATGTAAATAATGTTGATGAAATTCAACTTCTCGGTAAAGTCGCGGATTTTCATTCTGGTTTCGAATGAAACGTCGTCGGCAATGTCTGAAATGATTTTAGAAAGATTTCCTCCCGTGCGGAGAGAACGAAGTATTTGTTGTAGTGCTTTTTGCAATCCATTGCTTCTAGTGCGGTTCATTAACCTAATCAATGCTTGCTCTACGCTTAAACCAGAATCCAAGTCGCGCAAGACTATTCTTAACTCGTCACTTAAAACTCCGTACTTGCTGTTGGCTACTGAAAGCATTGCTTGGTAAAAACTTACGCCTGCTTTTACTTGAGTTGATAATTGTCTTAATGCGAAGGGTAGTGCTTTGTCTATTTCAGCTGCTCTTTCTGATGCTTTGCTTACTGGGTACATCAAGATAATTATTCCAGTTACTAAGAACATTAATACCGCGATAGGCACTGCTAATCCATAAAGAGCAGCGTTTCCTAACGCTACTCCAGCGCTGACCATTAAGATTAAAGTAAGGAAAGCTATCGAGACGCTTACTACGGTTGCGACTGCAATGTATGCTTCTGGCGAAACGTATATTCCTCCACTTTCTAGCAATACTTTCAAATTATTGGATAATGGGAGTTTTGTCAACAATCTAGCTGGCGCGGATAACACGCCTTGAAAACGAGCGTAAAATGAACCAACTGAACCCATCATTCCGGTTTCTTTTGGCTTGTATTTAGATAAGTCGATTTCTTCTGTTTCTACTTTTTTTTCTTGTTCTTTGTCTTCTTCCTTCTCGCGCAAGCGTTGAATAATTTTGCTTAAGTCTTTCTTTTGAGCAATAGAGTCGTCAGGTTGTTCGACTGATTTTCGAATGGAATCTATTCTTTTACTTGAGTCAGGCATTTTGTAATTAATTACCGTAAAGTAGTTTTTAAAGCAACGCGCGTTTCTTTTGAACGTATCCTTGAGTTACGCTAGTGACTTCGTCAATGCTTCGCTTTTGTTGGGCGTTTAATTCTTTTAATATTTTTACTCTTTCTTCGATTTCCTTGTCTACTGCGTCTTTAGTCATTCCAGTAAAACGCATTAGTGTTTGCACGTAAACAGAATTATTGTCTGTAGAGTAAATCACGTCTTTAGCCGGGTCCCAGGAATAAATGACTCTTACTTCAGGGTTGGCGCCGTCTGAAGAAATTATTTCAGCCACTTCAGTTACTCTTCTTAGCAATCCTTTTCGTCGGTCTTGAATGCGGTTTTGCATTAATATCAAGTTCAAAGAGTCAAGCATGATTGTTGGAACGCTGATTGGTGGAGAATTCAACCTAACCAAAGTTTCTTTTGCAGAGTTAGCGTGAACAGTACCCATTACTCCACGGTGGCCAGTATTCATAGCCGCGAACATTGTATAACCTTCAGCTCCACGGACTTCTCCAACCAGTATTCGGTCAGGCCTCATACGAAGAGAGTTTTTCACTAAGTCGTTCATAGTGATTTCTCCAGTTCCTTCAATTGATGGAGGACGGACTTCCATTCTAATCCAGTGGTTTAACGGCAAATTCAATTCAGCAGTGTCTTCGATGCTGATAATGCGCTCGTTGTTTGGAATAAAACTAGCTAACACGTTTAAAGTAGTAGTTTTTCCTGAAGCAGTGCCTCCTGCTATTAGAATATTAGCGGGGTACGCCCCAGCCCCGTCGGTTGCGAGCCACAGGAACGCGGCTAGTTCATAACTCATTGTTCCGTGATTAACTAAGTCGATAACGCTCAACGGGTCTGCTTTGAATTTTCTTAACGTAAGAGTAGCTCCTTCTAAACTAATTGGTGGAAGCGTAGCGTTTACACGAGTACCATCACCCAAACGAGCATCCAACAACGGCACTTGAGTATCAATACGGCGGCCGATTGCTCTAGCTATCCTGTCAACTAAGTCGCGAATGTCTTTGTCGTCGTAAAAAACAATGTTAGTCTTCAACATTTCGTGTTTTCGGTGGTATACGTATACGGGCTTGTTTGGGCCGATGATCATTATTTCTTCAAGAAAATCATCTTTGACTAACGGATCTATTAAGCCGTAACCGACCATTTCCTGGACGACTGCGTTGGCAAAGAATTCTTTTGCGTTAACAGGAATATTTAATTCAGGAGTTTGGTCTATAATGTCTATTACTTTTGAGTAGTATTGCTTCTTTTTTTCTTCAACCGTTAAAGCAGTAGCGTCTACCGTAACCACTGAAACAGCTATTTCCATTAACGCATCCAATAATACTTTCTCGTCGCCGCGATAATGCGGAGTAGGCACTTCATAAGTAGGCATTGGGTCTTCAAAGTCGCGGTAAATCTTTACATTACCATATTCTTGAAGCAGTACGCGTTCTCCTTTTTTTGGAGCGTCATCGCGTTTTACTACATCAGGAGTTGGTTTTTCGCTCTTTGCTTTCCTAACGAGTTTATCGAGATAAGTCATTTCTTGTATAGAGAACGAGTCTTGAATTAAAAAAAGCTACTCTCTAAGCAATTCTTGCACTTCAACGGGGTCGACATTCAACCTATGCGTCCTCATTATTTCGCCGAAGGCTTTTTTCTTGTCAGGATAGAGGGTGATTAACTTTCGAACTTCTCCCGGTAGGAACTTGCGTAAGTTTTTTTCCTTGATTACTTCTTCAGGCGTCTTGCCTGAAGGCAAGTCTTTCAATACTTCGATCAAAGCAGTTTTTACTATTTTCTTAGTCGCGTATAAGGAAAACAAGTCGAATAATTGCTGGCTGGATATTTTTTCGACTTCAATTTTTTCTCTCCTCAAGGAAACGAGGGTTTCTAGAATTGTTGCAGCAATAGTTTGAGCATCTGCTTTAGAGTCAATCAAGTACTCGAATAAAGCGTATTCTTTGGATGAAGCTAGTTTTTCTGCTAATTGTTTCGAAACGCCTTGGGCTAGTAGTAAGGAAATTTTTTCTTGGCTGGAAACGATTTTAGTCTTGTTTTTCTCTAACAATTCCGAATTCATTACTAGTGGTAAAACATCTGTTTCTGGATACATCCTAGCAGAACCAGGCAGTGGACGCATGTACTTGCTTTTAACTTCTTCAATCATTCTCGTTTCTCCGCCTTTCTTCACGCCTTCTTTCTTTTGGCGGGATACTTCTTCATCAATTATTTTTGGAAGCAAATCCAAGTCTTGCACTCCCTTCAACTCAACTCGTTCTCCGCCTGTTGAAACATTCAAGTCTTGTCTAATTGTACCCAGTCCTCTTTGAACGAGTCCTGAATCACGCAATAGTTTTCCAATTAATTCAGCAGTTTCTTTGGCGTGTTCTCCGTCTCTTATTTCAGGAGCAGTAGCGATTTCAATCAAAGGAACACCCAACCGGTCTAGCCTGAAGGATGATTCTTTCTCGGTTTTTTCAATGATTCCAGCACTGTCTTCTTCTAAAGCAATTGATTGGATGCCGACTTTTCCTTTCGAGGTTTCAATAAAACCATTTACTGCTATTAACGCAGTTCTTTGAAAACCAGTAGTGTTGCTACCATCAGTTATTAGTTTTCGCATAAAGTAAACTTCATCTAATACTCGAGCATTCAACGCGTGGCTTAATACTAGCACTGCATTCAAAGCATCTTGGCTTACTGCTAATGGAGGTTCTTCGTCTGCTTCGACCAAGCAAGAATTCTTCAAGCACGCGGAGTAGTGGAAAGTTTTTTGTTTTGCTGACTCGAAAGCAACTGCTGCGTCTACTTCGCCGGTTTCGCCAGTCACTGAAGCTAGTTTTCTAGTTAAAACAAAATCTTCCTTCGATTGTTTTCCGTCGAACTCGCAGTAGCAAAACAACTTGCGACCAGCCAAGCGCTGGTGAATTTCCAATCCACACTTAAACACTTTTTGACTCCTCAACGAACAATAATGAAATCAATAACAACGCTAGAAACCCGCCCATGATCAAGCCATAACTAACTACTGAATGCGGAAGAGGAGCGGGTTTAGGGGTTGGTGAAACGCTAATCCATTGAGCTGCAGAAAAACCAGCGCTTAAAACCAAAACAATTAATTTCTTCATATACTTCACCATTTTTTGATCAAACTTTTTAACAAAAAGTTTGGCCTAGTTTAAAAACAATTCTTGCGTCAATCGATCATTAAACTCGCCTGTTAAATTATCAAGCATTAATTCATCTAAATTAATTCCTTGTTCTAAAGCCCAGCTTAATTTTACTAGCATTGCTTCACTTAACGCGTCGCCTAAAAATACTGCGCCAGTTTTGGCGAGTTTCCTCAAGTTAGAATACACTGAATTGCTTACTCTGCCATAAAAACACTGACTCGTTACTCCAACGAATACTCCTGACTTTATTGCTTTCTCAATGTGTGGAATCCAGCTTAGCTTGCCGTTAGTAGGCACGTGACCCAACGCTCCTGCTTCAATGATTATTCCTTTAACCTTGTTTTCTACTAACAAATCAATTATTTTAGGATCGCTGTTTGGAAACGCTTTTAACAAAAAGACTTTCCCGAATTTTTTCTTTGAAGAAAAATTCTTTGGCTCAAAAAACGCTTGCAATAACTCGGTTTTTCCGTTAGCGTAAACTCTAGCTATCGGCGAGTCGTTTATGCTTCGAAACGCGTCTCTTCTCGAAGAATGCATTTTGCGGACTTTAGTCGGCTTGTGAACAAAACAATAATCATCATTGCTAGTAGCATGCATTACTACTGCGACGCCTTTGAAGCCGCTGTTCACGAAGTGAGCGGCGCATTGCAAATTCAACGCTCCATCAAAACTCGCTCGATCTGGAGAACGCTGTGCGCCTACTAGCAAGACTGGCTTCTGCAAGTTAGGAAGCAAGAACGCTAAAGCAGTAGCAGTGTATGACAAGAAGTCTGTTCCGTGAGTAATTACTACTCCATCACAGTGTGGTAGTTCTTTTTCTATTGTTTCAGCAAGAGAAACCCACTCGTCGCTAGTAATGTCTTCACTCATTACAGTGAAGGGAGAAACTACTTTCACTACGTCAACGCACTCGGTTAATGCAGGAAATCTTGATAGTAATTCTTCAGGCGTTTCTAACGCTTTGACTCCGCCAGTCTCGTAATCAACTCTAGACGCAATCGTTCCGCCAGTAGCAATCAAAACAATTTTAGGAAGAGACTTGTTTCTAGCAGGCTTGAACGCTTTTGGTTGAAGAAACTTTTTTTCTCCAGTCTTTTCTATTTCTAAACTTGAATCAAAACGAATTCCAGCGTTGTAGCCTGAAGCTAGTTTAATTACTATGCAATCCTCATCGCCCGAATCACTTCTAGGCAACAATAACCCTTCCAGGGTTAAGCCGTTTTGGTTTATTTTAACTAAATCGAATTCCTTGATTTTTTTCCTTGAAAGAAAATCAATTACTTTCTTTGAATACATTAAAAAGAATAAGAAAACAAGTCATAAAAACTATAGCTTTTTAGTCATGTAATTGCCTTCGCGAGAATAACCTTGCTTGGCGTAGTATTCGCGTACTCCGACTCCGCTGATTACGAACATTTTCTTTGAATTATTTTCTTTCGCAAGAGATTCTGCTTTTGACAACAATTGTTTGCCGAAAGACTTGTGCTGGGCTGCTTTTTCTGAGTGGTCGCCAATATTTACTTGAGAACCAAATACTCTCAATTCGCGAATGCCAGTGCGGCCGTCGCTAGTCAAACGCATTCTGCAGAATCCAATTAATGCTTCACCAGAGTCGATTGAGATAAAGAATTCTTTCCCGCCTGAAGCATCGTATTCCAAAACGCTTAGTTTTGCTTTGGAATAATCAACTTTTTCTGTAAAGCCTACTTCCCTTGCTCGAATGTCTTTCAACTGAATTCCTTTCTTTTTGCAGTCGTCGTCAACCATTTGGCGTAAGTTGCTGTGTTCTACGCCGGCAGCAATCTTGCTGGTAGGAATGTCTCTATTGATTCGCATGATTCTGCAATACTTTGGAACGTGCTTCATGCACTCACTAATAACGTCGGCTGCTTCTTTCGCAGTGTACGGAGTAAATTCTCCCTTCTCCCACAAGTCATACAATGGAGTGTTCGGAATAACTAGGCAAGGGTAAATCTTGATCATGTCCGGCCTGTACGCGGGGTTGGAAAATATTTCCTTAAACATTTTTACGTCCTTTTCTTTGTTTGAAAACAAGCCAGGCATGAAGTGGTGACATACTTTGAAGAATTTTTCTTTGCACTCTCGAGTTGCTCGAGCAGTTTCTGCAGAGTCATGGCCTCGCTTGACTTTTTCCAAGACTGCGTCATCTAATGATTGCAATCCTATTTCGATTCTAGTAGCACCAAAATCCAAGAAATGGTTGAGTTGTAATTCATCAATCCAGTCTGGTCGAGTTTCAAAAGTTAAAGCGACTACTCGATGGGGCGCGGTTTCGTTAGCTCGGACTGCTTCTTGTACTGATTCGGAAATAAAACCATTGAACCCATCATAAATTCCTTTAACGAACTCGTCTTGGTATTTTAATGGCAGGGAATTGAAAGTTCCGCCCATTACTATGACGTCGCATTTTTCTGGAGCGTGTCCTTGAGCAGTCAACTGGCGCAATCTGTGCAAAACTTGTAAACGCGAATCGTAATTGTTTTGCCTTGCGCGAAGCGCTGCGGGCTCGAAGCCAGTATAGCTTTTAGCGGCTAAGACTGCGGGAGGGCAGAAAATGCATTTGCCTGGGCAAGCTAGTGGCGCAGTCATTACCGCGATTACAGTCACTCCAGAAGCGCTTTTTACTCGACGAGTTTGCAGTAAAGGATTGCTTCGCTGGCTTTCGGGTAAAGCTAAAAACACGTCTGAAGTTTTTACTGGCTCGGTTAAACCGAATTTTTTGGATGCTTTCTTGCGTAATTGTTCTAGTTCGCGTTTAGAGCTAATGCTAGGCAATTGTTCTACACAGTATTGTATTGCTTGAGCTTTAGCTAGAGTCATAACAATAAAAAACTGAAAAAAGGAGTTCTTATTCGTTTTTAATCGAATGAAAACAAGAATCCCAAGGCAGAATAAATGACTTGTTCAGCGTTTGGGAAAAGTAAGGCTCCTCTGCTCACAGCGCGCAAGTCTTGAATTAACGAGGATTCTGCTTTCAATTCAGCGTTTTCAACAGAACGAATGTCCTCGCTAGAGTAACTAACCACGTTGAAATTGAACTTGTATTCTCCAGTGTCAGTAGCTATTAACTCGTATGGAACTATTGTTTCAGACTTGAATGGAACGAATACTTTTTTAGAGTAAGACCACGATTGAGGCAATCCTTGTAGTGAAATGTCGAAAGCATCTGAAGCTGACCCCTTGTTTGCTATTCTAATGTAATACACTGCTGGTTGTCCAGTTCCTGAAACGATTTTTTCTTGGAACAAGCTAGTCTCTAATACTTTTCTCGAAATAGTTATTTTAGCCTTGAAAACAAATTGGTTTGCGCCTTCATACTCATCTAACAAACGCAAGCTTACTTCATAAACTCCGTCTGGAGCGTTTTTGGATGCGGTAATGAATGCGCGTAGTGGTTGCTCGTATAATTTTGAAGGCTTGGAAGACCAACCATCAGGCAAGTCTACTGCAGTTAGTGAATCCCATAACGCAATGCCTTCGCCGCTGGCCGAAGTAACTGCTTTAACGCCACTAGTCCTGTCAGCGACTACTTCAATCGTTTGCCCAGGCCCGATTACGCCTAAATCAATCGTTTCTCCTAATGAAGAAAGCGTTTGTTGAGTTGGGGACAAGATTTTAACACTAGCAGCGCTAGCCAAGAAAGACGCCAATAATAATACTAACAAGAATTTTTTCATTTAAAAAAACATTAAGGGGAAAAAGAAAGAAAAAGGCTTCTATAATCGTTCTAGTAATTCCAAGCCTAGTTTTGCGCCGATTCCGGTTGCTCCGACGTTCAAGTGGCTTTGTTTGCTAGTCAGCCAAGCAGTGCCTGCAATGTCTAAGTGAGCCCACTTGACGTCGTCGTTAACAAACGCCTTCAAGAATGAAGCTCCGGCTGTTGCTCCAGCTTGCATTGGCTGGCCTAAATTTTTTATATCAGCGAAGTCGCTTTTTATTTTCTCGTGGTATTCCTCGTACATAGGCATTCTCCACACTCTTTCGCCAGAGTCTTCTCCTGCTTCGAACACTAGTTTTGCAAGAGACTCGTTATTATCAAACAATCCACTGCACACGTCGCCCAACGCTACAACGCATGCTCCAGTCAAAGTAGCGTAATCTATCATAGTGCTTGGCTTGAAGTGTTTTTGGGCGTAGTATAAAGCGTCCGCGAGAACTAACCTGCCTTCAGCGTCGGTATTCAATACTTGAATTGTTTTTCCAGATGCAGTAACAATAATATCTCCAGGCTTGTAAGCAGTTCCAGATGGAGAATTATCCGCCATTGCACACACGCCTACAACGTTTTTCTTTATTCCTAGTTTTTTCAAGACGCTCATTAATCCAATGACTGCGCACGCTCCGGATTTATCGAAACGCATTTCATCCATTGCTTGTCCAGGTTTTAACGAAATACCGCCAGTATCAAAGCAAATTCCCTTACCAACAAAAGCGATTGGTGCTTCGCCTTTCTTTCCGCCATCGTATTGTAAAACAATTAACCTAGGAGGATTTGCTGAACCTTTGCCTACTGCCCATAACGCTTGCAAGTTTTCTTTTTGAATTTGCTTTTCGTCTAAAACGCTTACTTTCAAGTCTTTCAACTCGCGAGCACGTGAAGCAATCCATTCGGGAATTGCTAGCGCGGGGTGTTCGTTGTCTAAATCGCGAGTTAGTTTTTGTGCTTCTGAAAAAATTAAACCTAGTTTTAATCCTTGTTCTCCTGCTTCAATATTGCGAGTAGCAATAAACACGCTTTCTGTTATCGAATAATTTTCGTCTTTGGTTTTGTACTTGTCGAAAACGTATACGCCTGCATTAATTGCTTCAACAATTGCTTTGATTGACTCGAAGTCGCTTGCTTCTGGAGGAACAGCAAAGCAAACCGTCTTGTTTTTAGATAACGCATTAGCTGCGGCTCCAAAAGATTTTCTTAAAACTAGAGAAGTCAATTCTTTCTTTTTTCCTAATCCGAATAACAAGACTTTCCTGGCAGAAATTTTTCCCAAACTACGCAAGGAAAGCATTTCTCCTTTTTTTCCAGAAAACTCTTTCTTCGAGACGGAAATCGAGTATTCTTGTTCTAAAGCGTCATCTATTTTAGCCAAGTATCCTTTGATTTCTTGGTCTTCGAATACGCCTATCGCTAAGCAATCGCATTTTCTTTGAAAACTATCAGCAACTATCTTAAATTCCATTACAACACCACCCAGTAAGTAAAATGAATATTACAAAGAAAGGAAAATAATTAAAGGTTAGTCTGCGAGTGCTTCCCACAAGATTTCGCCTTTGGAATCGATTTCTATTCCGTTGTCGTCAATCTTCATTGGATGCACTCGAGCATCGTGCCTCGTGCCGCGAAGCTTTCTGACAAAGATTGACCTATGTGGAGGCCTGAAGTGTAGTTGTACTATACCATCAGTCAAGAATTCTTCCACTCCAAAACGAGAAACGTCATTTCTTCCAGGTAGTGATTCGACTGTCAATAAAGTAGTGCAGTTTAATTCCCTCAATGCTTCAATCAAGGAGTAAATAGCGTATCGAATGCGGCCAACGTCATCAACCCAGAACGAGAATGCCGTAATCGAGTCGACGACTAATCTTTTAGCTCCGAATTGTTTGGCTTTTTCGACTATTCGTTTTGTTTGGAATTCTATTTCGTTTCTCGAGTCAGGAGTAGGGTCGAACTTGTATACTTTCAACAAGTTTTCTCGCTCTAAGGATAATAAATCCCACTTGAATCTTTGAGACATCCACCACAAGTTGTTTGGATGCTCCTCAAGAGTAACGTAAACGCCTGGTTCCTTGTATAGCTTGGCTCCGTTGTATAAATACTCTAGGCAAAAAATGCTTTTACCGCAACCAGCTGAGCCGGAAACGAGTATTGATGAAGATTCAGGAAACCCGCCTTCTATTAATTCATCCATTCCAGGAATTCCAGTCTTGATGCGATTAACCATTGCAACAATTAGAACTACACCGTGGCTTAAAAAGTTAAGTTAAAAACGAAAAAAAGAAGGAAAAAAAATTAGGAGGAAGAAAAATTATTTTTTAGTTTTCTTCTTTTTCTTTATAGGTTTTTCTTTGACTTCTTCCACTGCTTGTTTTACTTCTTCCTTGACGTCTGGTTGTACTTCTTGAATTGGTACTTCACCAGTTTCCTTACTTTTCTTTAAGAAGTAATAAGCTACACCGACTCCAGCGATTAATATTAATACTAGAGCAAACCAGCTAGCATTAGCTACAAACAAGCCGCTTAGTTTTGACAACTGGCTTTGGGTAGTGTTTCCTTCAGTGAAGTTTTCTTCAACTTCAGAAACTACTACGTCAATCCTAGACGCGTTTGATCCGTAAGGCAATATTTTAGCTTTTAGTGAGAGTTTGACGTTGGTTTTTTGGTTGCCGATCATTAAATTGATTTGGTAATCGCCTGGAGCGATTTGAGCAGTAGGAGCTAGGTAAAGAAATACTTCTTTAGATTCTCCTTTTCTTAGAGTTAATTCTTCAGGCTTCAACAACGCCCAAGGAGTGTCGGATTCTAGAGTAATTGACTCGTCGAAGTCTCCCTTGTTTAACAAGGTTAATCCTAGTGAGGCAGTGCTGCATTGAGCGCAGGCTATTTGAGTGCTCATTGGTTGTACTGAAATGCGGTGAGTGTCTGGTACTTGTTCTACAGTCAATCCCAAATTAAAGCAAGTTTCTTTTGAAGGAACTTTCAAAGTGATTTGGCTAGTTCTTGATTCTTTCAAGCCCTTAGCAGTGAAAGTAATGGTTTCAGTAGAACCGTATTGTTGTTCGGTTGGTGCTACGATTACGATTACTGAATCGCTTGCGCCTGGACTTAATTGAGTTGAAGTCTTGCTTAGTGAAACGCTGGCCTTGCTTCCGATAGTTCCGAACGAGTATGAATCGGTTTTTTCTCCAGAATTTCTTAAAGTAACAGTAACGCTGTCTTTAGCTAGAGGACAAACTTCGATTACGTTCTTGTTCGTAGTTAGAGATGAATCAAAACAATCTTTTGCAGCGACTGCAATAGTCTTGGAAAGCGTTTGGTATTGGCTTCGAACGGTTACAGTAACAGCGCCGTTTTGAGCAATGGTTGAAACCTTGAATGACTTCTTAGAGTTTTCTCCGACAGTAATTGATGAAGCGTCAGAGAATGCAGGCAAGCCACTGACTGAAACGTCGTAAGTTGTTTGGCGGCCCTTGTTGTTTATTTCAAACTCGATGCTTACTGGGTCGGCTTCACAAGCAGCTACTTGGTTTCCGTTTACTTTAGCGTTTAATTCAGCAATGTAAAAATCTCTCACTACGATTTTAGTCTTAGCAGAGAAAGTATTGCCGTACTTGACGCTCTTAGCGTTGACTACGCAGTCAAAGTCTTTTCCTACATCGCTCTTGGATGGCCTAATAGACAATAAGCCAGTAGTGGATTGGCCGGTAGTTAGTGAAATCTTGTTTAAGTTTAAAGAAGTGAATTGAGGGCAAGCTAGTGATACGTCAAAAGAGTCTTGCAAACCCAAGTTAGTGAATTTGACGTCTCGAGTAGTTAAGAAATCTGGTTGTGCTTCGATTACTGGAGGCAACTCGATCTTTAAGTTAGTGCATTGTTCTCCGCCAATTTTCAAGATAGAGTAAGCTTCTTGGTAAGAGTAATCGCTGTCTGCGGTTACTTTGAATGGAATTTCAGTAGCAGGGAATCCTTTTGGAACGTTTACTAACATAGTAAATTGCTTCGAGTTAGTTGGAGCTAGAGAGAAAGTGTTTCCGGATAAAGTAAATAGTGAAGGATTCAAGTCAACGGTTAATACTCCGTTTTCATTAAACAAACCCTTGTTGCTGACAGTGATTAAGTACTTGGTTTCTTCGCCAGGGCAAACGTTTTGAACTGCTGGAGCTGAAACGCCTACGCTAGTGCATTGTTTTACTCTCAAAGAACCTTGTTCTTCAAATACTGATCCTTGGCTGCCTTGAGCTTTGACGTTGAAAGAGTAATCGCCCTGAGGGGTAGAGCAAGAACTCGTGAATACTACTTCAAACTCGGCAGTGTTAGCTGATTGAGCTATTGGTTGAACATAGTAGCTCAAGTATTGTGATTGGGGTTGTACTTGCAACGCAAATGATTCTGCTTGGTTAGTGTTTACTTTCAACCTGTAAGTAACTGGATCACACGGGCACGAACTTAATTGGTCCGGACTAGTGAACTGCATGCTTGCAGTAACCATTGACACTAACGATACTAACAATAATACTTTCAACAATTTCATTTGACTTGTTCTCCCCCTACTTCTGTATTCCTTGATTTTAACGCGAAGTAACCAGCTATAAGCAAGCCGATTACTATGAATAAAATAATTATTGACTCTATTGAGTTGAATGCAGTGAACAATCCAGTTAAAGACGAACGGCTCTTAGCTGGGACAGTTAATGGTATTACTTTCAACTTGTCGCCGCTTTGCAACCTCAACGCTACTTCATAATCCTTATCCTCGTAATTTGGAGCAATTAACTTTACAATCAAGTCGGTTGATTCTCCACCTGCTAGCGAGAAGTCTTGGGCCTCAAAAGACCATCCTTCAGGCAAGTCCATTAATACTCTGTAAGAGAAAGCTCCTGCTTCGTTGTTAGTGACTGGTATAGTCATTAGTATTTCTTGATTGTCGCCTACTTGAGTAAACTCGAATCTTGGCTGACTTACTGAGACTAGCAATTCTTTTGGAGATAATTCTTTCACTTTCAAAGTAACAGAGTAATCCTTAGATGAAGCGGATGGACTGTCTGCTTTTATTGTGAACGAGTGAGTACCAATCAAAGCAGTCTTGTCTGCAGTAACGATTACTCTAATGTTTCGCTCTTCTCCAGCATCTAACGCGAATGGAGCTACCGGTTGAATGAATACTCCGCTAGGCGCGTTTTTTGTAGAAATCAACACGCTCTTCAACGAGTAATAAAAATTATTCTTGACTACTAAATTGAACGAAGTGCTTGAACCAGGAGTTACTTCTACTTGGCTTGGCAGCGTTAAATACAAGTTTTCTGAAACTAGTGGAACAAACTCGGTTTTTTGTCCTACTACGTTTACTAAAACATTAACTGAATCAACGCTCGAAGTGCTAGTTGAACCTCCTAAGCCGCGGTAGTTTAATTGAATTCTTGAATTGTAACCATCTTCAATAGTAGGCTCGCTTGCTGACAACTTGCATGAAACTACTGAATCATCACTTACAGCAATTTTAGCAGGCTTGCAAGTCTTGAATGAATTATAAGCACTTA
>JABWCK010000014.1 GCA_013360305.1 Microcaldota archaeon | reverse complement strand
GAACTCCGGATCTTTCCCACGTCAAGGGAACGTCTTACCACTCGACTACGAGCCCTGAGAAAAAACACTTTAACTGCTTGAATAATTTTTTCAGAAAAAGATGCAAGTAAAATTTGATTTAAAGCTTATTAAATTGTTTTCTATTAGGGGGTTTTCAAGACACTTTAGGTTTTTATACTCTTTTTTGTTAATGAATAGCAAGGGTGACGTTTACTATGTTGAGAAAGGTTTTTTGGATTAAGATTGCTGGAAAAAACATGCACTTATTGAAGCTAGCTGGTGCGTTCTTTATTTTAGGCGCAATATTAATGGTTGCTAACAGTGCTTACAACGTTTTCGTCACTGTTGAAAAGATAGCGGCAGTCACTCAAAACCCTGCATTAGTAGACCAATTCTTCGGATACAGTATTAGTTCCAGTTACGTTGCTAGAGACTTCACTAAAGAAGACGTACTAGGCGTGCTTTTAGCACCAATCGCGACTTTATTGTTCTGGATGGGTATAACCTTCCTTGGATTCATATTCTATCAAAGCGGCCGAATACTCGTCCCAATTGAGGAATACGACCAAACTATTAGTGAACACCACAAGAACTTGATTAGGAAAGCAGTTGCTCACCACAAGCGAAGTAAATAGCATGTTAGTAAAAGCGCACGAAAACATACGCAGATTGAGAACTCTAGCCTTAGGCTCTTGGAAGGATTTCAAGTCTCTTTCTTCTGAAGACGTTGTTAATTTACAAAAGACTGCCTCAGGAGTTTACTGACGTAAATACACTTCGAGAATTAGATGATGAAGAAATTAGGAAAGGCGTAAGGAAAGCAGCAATAGATGTTTCTACTAGACACCTGGTACAAGGAGCTAGTGTTTATTTGAATTTAAAAGGAGAGAGAAAAAGAAAATTTAGTCAAGCAATAATGAAAGGAAAACAGTATTTTCACAGGTTTAGAGAAATTACTCCCGATGACGTAAAAAATGCAGGGCGTCCATTAGAAAACTATTTTTCTGCAAGAGAATTAAAGAAATTTGAACAGTATCTCGAATTAGCTGGATCAAATCCTAAGCAAGTAGAAATAGTTACACAAGCTCGCATCATAACTAATACTTTGATTGCATTGAAATAAACGAATAAAAAAAACTAGGATATTTCTTTCAAGTCTTTTCTTGATTCTTTGTTTACTTCGCTTAAGCCTGCTTTCCATAAGGAGCCGTATTTTTCCTGCAATTGTTCCTCAATAGCTCGGCCGCGTTTTAAGGAAGTTTTTACTAAGTCTCCAGTTATTAATTCAGAATCCTGGCTAACTGCCAAGTCTCCTGCTAATCGAAGCACTCCGCTTAATTCTCTCAAGCGTAAAGTAAACGCGTTTTCTTGTTGGTCGAATAATTTAGCCTTCAACCTGGCTTGGTCTAGTATTTCATTAACTGCAGTCTCGTCGCAGTGAGGAATTTTTCCATCCTTCTTGATTTCTTGAGCAATGAATTGTTTTAGTTTCAACTCGTTTTCTGTAGTGTCAGGCATGAAAGTGTCCAAAAGCACTTCATAGCCATTACCAATAATCCTCGACCTCAAGGGAGGAAGAATTTGGTGCAAGTCATTTATGTTCGACGCCGCGATTAAAATAAAATCACACGGAACTTGTTCAACTCGAACGCTTGAACCCGCGCTTTGAGGGTTTTTGCCTACTATCGTGTATTTTTTCTCCTGCATTGCAGTAAACAAGAATCGTTGAATATACTGCAAAGAAGATAACTCGTCAATAAACAATACTCCCTCGTGTGCTTCGTGCACTGCGCCCGCAACGACTCGCAAGTAAGGTTGTACTCCGATTCCTTGGTGTCCGCCGTAAGGATCGTGACGAACATCGCCTAGTAATTCTGTTTCTGAAGCGCCTGTAGCGACAACGAAAGGATTTCGATCAAAAGGAACTATTACTTTCCTGGGTTTTTTCTTCTTGTACTTGTCTATTTCTTCAAGAGTACGCTGGTCTAAGACGCGGATTTTTTCGCCGTGCAATTCGTAAACCATTACTTCCTCGCGGCCATCTTCTAACAATCTAGTTGTTTGGACTGATTTGATTTGTCTTTCTCGAGGAGCTTCAGTTAATATTGCAGAGTAATCTGCGCTTTTTCGCTTGCTTGTTCCGCATGCCGGGCAGGCTTTTTCTGCCAGCTTGCTTAATCGACCACAAGCTGGACATCTAAACCCAAGTCGTTCAGCGACAAAAGCAGGAACGTCTTTTGGAGAAAGCAACGGTCCTTGCATTCGCTCTAGGCTTTTTTGTTCTTTAACTACTTGTTCTTTAGTTCGAGTTTCAACAAAAGGCCTTTCGGGATTTTCAGGATTGTGAATTACAGATAATTCTTCTACTGGCTTAGGCAAGTGAAAAGCAATAGCTTGAGCAAGCATTGACTTACCAATACCGGGAGGTCCTACTAGCAATAAGTGTCTTCTTTGTTTAGCAGCAATCTTAGCCAACTGGACTGCTTCATCTTGGCCGACTATTTGTTCTAAAGGATCCTTCGGAATAACAATATCCGCACTACTCCACTCTCCCCTCTTTACAGAAACAGACGCCATACTAGTATTCAAGACGCGAAACTTAATTAGGTTTTTTAATTAGTCAACGCGACTTAACTTAACTAGTTTTCCAGAATCAACAAAACTAGGGTCCACTATTCTTTGTTTTTTCTTCAAATTGTTTTTAACTACGACTTTATCTTCAAGCAGTTTTATTATTGCTTTCACTTCAGGATCAGAACTAGCTTCTATTTTTGCTAATACTTCTAAATCGGTTGAAAACAAGTCTTTTTTTGAAATAATTTTTTTATCCAGACAAAGACTAATTGCTTTGCCGAGTAAGTAATACCTGCTTCGATTAAACTCACTAACCCAATGGTTTTCATTCAAGTCAGAAAAACTAGCCGCAAACAACTCTGCGGTTTCTCGAGTTTTAAAGCAAAAAGAGTTTTCGAAAACAATTAAGTCTCCAAGTATTTTTTTAACTAAATCATCTTTGCCTTCCCAAGCTAGTTGGCGAAGGGAGTAATCTAAACGATCCGCACATAACTCCGGCAATTCTTTTTCTAGAAGAGGATACTTAGACAAATCCAAGAAATCTTCAGCGTTATAACTATAATTAGACAAAATGCTGCTTATTTCTTTAGACAAAATGAATTCGTGAAGAACTTCATCTTGAAAGCTTTCCTTCTCATTGTTCATTGCAGCGTCAACTACGTGAGAAAAAGCAGTATGAGAAATGTCATGCAGTACTCCCGCAACGACTTCACTTAAAGAAGCACCATACTTGTCCAAGAGTATAGCCACGCCTACATCATGATCGAAGCGAGAAAAACTTTTCCGATCATAATACTTTTCAGGAACGCCGTATTGCGAGATTTGTTTCAATCTTTGAACAGTCTTAGAATTAATTAAGTCAATCATTACAGGTTGCTTAAATTCGTACTTGCCGTACAAGAAATCTTCGATAATCATCTAGTTTTTTTGCCTTCACGGTATTCGGCTATCGTGTTTACTAGTTCGAAGACTTCGCTCTTGTCTTTCAAGCTTTTTGGCAACAACAACAAGTCTTGGTTTACGATTACTGCAATCAAGTGGCCTGTTTTGTTTCGGATTTCCAAGTGGTGGTGTTTTCTAGAGTCTAGAGAATAACAAGCGAGTCCTTGGTTTTCGCATATTCTCAACAATCGATATATAGGGATTTTTTTTAAATGTACAGCGGGCAGTCCTTCTTTAGTGATAGTGGCGTGAATTACGTGTTTTTGTTTTGATACTGCGTCGACTATTCTTCTCATGTTAATGGTAACTCAATTAGTGAATAAAAAAACACCGCAAAGCTTTTTTAGTAAAAAAAGAGTAATTGACAATCATGAAAACAAAAACTAAATCAAAAATAAAGAAGCAAGCGAAAGACGTTGCTAGTGAAATTGAAAAAATAGCAGGCAAGACTAGTGAAAAAATAAAAAACAAGCGCTTATACCGTTCAGGCAAAGACAAGCTTTTAGGCGGAGTATGCGGAGGCATTGCCGAATACTTAGAAATCGATCCAGTAATCGTCAGGTTATTCTGGGTCCTTATAACACTAGCCTGGGGCTTTGGATTGTTGCTTTACTTGATCGCGTGGATAATCATCCCTAAAAACCCTAACCACGAGTGGAAGTAAAACTAAACTTTACTAAAAATTGATTAAAAAAAAGGGAAAAAAAACCTAGTTTTCTGCTAGGATTATTCCTAAGCCGGGTGGAGCGCGTGAAACGTTTCCGCTGCGGATTCCAACTACGTACTTGGCTTTCTTTTGTCCAGCTAAGTCGACTAGTCGTTGAGTTACTATTCCGTCTAGTACTACTGCGTGAATGTTTTCTTGTTCTGAAAGAGAACGCATTATTTCACGAATAGGTACTTCGCTTCGCACTGAACCGTCTTCGTTAATCAACCTAGCTTTAAGCGAGCCTTCTAATTCCTTTAAAATGCTCTTTAATTCAGCGCTCTTAGCAGGGTCTACATCCATTGCAGGAGCCGCTTCCTTAACAGGAACTGGTTCTTTCACGGGTTCGCGCATTGGGCGTTCGACTCTTGGTTCTGGTCTTTCGACTTTTGGAGAATCGTGGTGAGTTTGGTGTCTTTGAGCAGGCGCGTTTCGATCAAACTTTCTTTCGCGTCGATCTTCGCCTCGGTCTTCTTTTTGAGTGTTTTCATAGCCAACTACTTGTTCTAGAGGAATTCTTCTGCGCAGTGCTTTGATTAATTCCTTGCGGGACAAGTCTTCTACTTCCAAGCCGTTTGGTGCTCGCGCAACAAAGTCAATGTCGGTAGCGCTGACTAATTCTTTCAAAATAATGTCGCCGCCCCTATCACCGTCTAAGAATACAGTGACTTCTTTTTGCCTGCATAGCTTGATGATGGTTTCTCCAACGCGTGCTCCGCCGACTGCTACTGCATTTGTAACACTGTTCTTCAACAAGTTCAACACATCAGCTCGTCCTTCTACTACGATGATTGCATCGCTTGATTCCACGCCTGGTCCTGCGGGAAGCTTGTCTTCGCCGTAAGTAACGATTTCAGCAGTCTTCAATTGTTCTCGAACCATTTCGCTTAATTCCTTGCTTTCAGGCAATTCTTCTACAAGCATAGTCTTCAACAAGTGCTGTGCTCTGTCGAGAACTTGTTTGCGTTTAGTGTTTCTAGAATCCTCAATTTTAGCGACTGCAATTCTTGCTTCACATGGACCGACTCGGTCTACTACTTCCAAGCTAGCGGCTAGAA
The DNA here is from genome assembly GCA_013360305.1 of Microcaldota archaeon. GTDB lineage: Archaea > Micrarchaeota > Micrarchaeia > Norongarragalinales > Norongarragalinaceae > JABWCK01. Next base: position 15,492 of record JABWCK010000014.1, on the reverse strand, counting down.
TACTGGTTTCAACCATGTCTAGACTAGAAGGAATAATAATCGTTCCTAAACTTTTTCCAGCGCGTGCTTGTGATTCCACTTCAATTCTTCCAATTCTACCGTTCTTTTGAAGCTCTCTCAAATCTAGTTCGTCGCCTAACAATCCTTCGGTTTGTCCGAATACTGCTCCAACAATGTCTGGTTTTTCTACTAATCCATCGATTTCAAAATTTGCTTTAATCAAATACTTTACCGTATCAATATACGTCTTAGCCATTTTTTTCACCTAACAATTTTTCATATTTAACGTACGCGTCTTCAACGTACAAGAACCCGAGACAACTCCTCAAACGCAAAGCAATGCTAGTATCTACAGAAAAACCGTTTTCTTCAAGAAACTGCTTGAAAAAACTCGTTTTTCTTTTTCCTTCTTCATCAAAGTCGAATAATAAAACGACTTTCTTCGAAGAAAGCTTGTTTATTACTTGGAATGGTTTTCCGACAGCGGTTTCAATCTTAGCGTCGACGAGTTTTTCAAGCGCTAGCTTGTCTTTCTTGCCTTCTACTAAGATTGTTTTTCCAGCTAGCTTGCTTAAAGTTTTTTCAAGCAAATCTAGTTTTTTCACTGAATTCATAACCCGCTTTTCGGAAAATTGTGCGGTTCAACCTTCGCTCGTTGTTGCTCCCCTGCGTCACTTAATCAGCCGGGACATCCACGAACGCGTGCTGAACCAAAGCACTTTTATTGCGTCTTAAGCCTCTCGTGTTCTGAAATCAGGTCATACAAAGAAGGAGAGATGCGAATAATATCTGTTGAAGAAATTATTCCCACTATATCCTGACTTCCTTTAGTCACGAGCAAGCGTTTTACCTTGTGTTTACCCATTAACGAAGCAGCGTCAGCTAAATCTAACTCTGCCGAAATAGTGAACAAGCGCTTGCTTGCTAAAGCACCGACTTTAACGTCCAAGTGCTTAGTCGCTAGCGCTTTTTCTACTAAATCTCCTTGAGTCAATATGCTAACAGACTCGCTTGTTACTATCAAGCTGCCGACTTGATGATCTTTCATCAATCGAGCAGCGTCAAAAATGCTTTTATCCGCACTAATCGTGACTAGGGAAGTCTTCATTACGTCTCCAACTTTAATCCCTGTATTCATCTAATACAAATTTGGCTAAAGACGATATAAATAACTATTCAAAACGACAATTAGCGAGAAGCACCGGAATTCGAGTTGAATCATGCTTTTATTCTTTGTAAGAGTTTTTCATGCTGATGAACACGAAAGCCAAAGGCTCAAACCAAGAACGTTCCTTAAAGAAAATGTTGACGGAAAGAGGTTTTTTCGTTGTTCGAGCGAGTGGTAGTGGAGTTGACGGAGTTTCTCCTGACTTGATTGCTTTGCATACTACCAAGAAATTCGCGTTAGAATGCAAAGCTAGAAAGGATTCGTTGCATTTTGAGAAAATAAAAATCGAAGTAATGCGAGGATGGGAGCAAACTACTGGACTCCCAATATACGTTGCTTGGAAGCTTCCATACAAGCAATGGAGGTTTTTCCCATTAAGCTTCTTGAAAGAAACGGAAAAAGGCTATTCGTTAAGCAAGCTAGAAGAAGAAACAGGCATGACTCTAGAGGAATTACTAAAGTAGTTTTAGTTTTCCAGTTACTTGATTGATTTTTTGTTCTTCAGCAGGACCAATACCTAACGCGGTTACTGAACCAGCCGCGATTTGAGTATGCCCCGCGTCATGAATCAAGCTACAAGGCAGTTTCAACGATTTAGCGTGCTTGAACAAGTCAATTAACTCCTTATCTGTTTGAACTTTCAAGACGATTTTAGGCATTCCTTCCTCTAACCATTGTTGAGCAGAATCGGGATCTTTATACAACGCTTCCTGGAATGAATCAATCGAAGCGTGAGCTGCTTGCGCTGCTAACTTGCCTTTACCCATCTGCAAGTCCGTCCTGATTACTAAAGCTTGTTTTAACACGAATACAATGAAAGCAGTCAAGATTTTTAAGGCGTTTAGTGATGGTTTTTAATAAGGGTTTTTAGTAATAATACGTTGAGACGAAATGACTGGAATACGTAGGTTAGTTTTGGATGTTTTAAAGCCTGGAGACTTGTCTCTAGTAGACATGGCTGCGGATTTAGGCAAATTGAAAAACGTTCAAGGCGTTGACATAGTCGTCAAAGACGTTGACCGACGAGTAGAAAAAGTACGAATTACTGTCGAAGGCGACGATTTAGATTACTCTACTATAAAGAAGAGAATTGAAGACGACGGAGCAAGCATTCAAAGCGTTGACCGAGTTTCTTCTGGAAAGGAAATAATTGACAAGGCTTGTTTATGATTGACAAGTGGCGAAAGTATTGGCGCATTACTCGCGCCGACGAGATCGCGCGCCGATACTTCATCAACAATTCTTTCGACGGAGTGCTTACTACTATTGGTTTACTAATGGGAATGTTCCTTGCAGGCGTTGCTAATACTCAAATAATTATTACTACTAGCTTGTCTACAGGCATAGCTATTGGCTTGAGTGGTTTTTGGGGGGCGTTCTTGACTGAAGTAGCTGAACGCAAGAAAAAACTCATGGAACTAGAAAAAAGCTTGATGCGAAACTTGAAAGATACTGAAATAGAACGCGCTAGTAGTTTCGCTTCAAAAATAGTCGCTCTAGTAGACGGATTGTCGCCGTTATTGTCGACAATAATAGTTATTTTACCCTTCTTTTTCATTTCAACGATAGACGCGTATTATTTGGCATTTACTATAGCAGGGTTAATGCTGGTTGGCTTGGGAATATTTTTAGGAAGAGTGTCAAAAGAAAATCAAATACTACTTGGACTAAAAATGCTTGCTGCCGGAATCCTAGCAATAGGAATTAGTTACTTGTTGTTAAACTAAACGAGTTTAAATTTTGTTTTACTAAAGATACTTACATGAAAACTATTGAAATCGCGGAAGTGCTTGAAGGCAAGCATGAAGGAAAGAAAGTAAAAATCCGCGGGTGGATTTATCGCACTCGCTCCAGCGGAGGCTTGGCTTTCGTAGTAGTACGCGACAGCAGTGGAATAATTCAATGCGCAGTAAAGAAAAACGCCGTTCACGAAAAGCATTTTGAGGACGCGACTAAAGCACTAATAGAGTCAGCGGTTATTGTTTCAGGAACAGTCAAGAAAGACGACCGCGCGCCGACTGGCTTCGAATTGCAAGCAGATAGTTTTGAAGTAATACACTTCAGCGAAGTATTCCCAATATCAAAAGACCAAAGCACCGAGTTCTTGCTGGATGTCAGACACTTATGGATTCGTTCTCAAGAATTAAACGCAGTAATGAAAATCAAAGCAACCACGCTTAAAGCATTTAGAGAATTTTTTGACAAAAAGAAGTACTACGAAGTCACTCCTCCAATCATTACTTCCTCAGCAGCAGAAGGAGGATCTACCCTATTCGAATTCAATTATTTTGGAAAAAAAGCTTACTTGAGCCAAAGCGCTCAACTGCACTTGGAAGCATTGATTTTCTCGCTAGAAAAAGTCTACGCGATTACTCCTTCGTTTAGGGCAGAAAAATCTCGAACTATAAAGCACTTAACCGAGTACTGGCACATTGAAGGAGAGGAAGCACACTTGTCTTTTACTGAATTGCAAGAATTTTTGGAGGAAATGATTTCATTCGTCTGCCAAAAAGTAGCTTCAACAAACGAGAAAGAACTAAAACTATTAGGACGCGATGCTGGCGAATTGAAAAAAATCAAAGCACCATTTCCAAAACTAACTTACGCTGAAGCGTTAGAAAAACTATCCAAGAAAGGAAGAAAACTAAAATACGGCGACGATTTTGGAGTAGAAGAAGAATTACTATTAACAGAAGACCTAGACGTGCCTTTATTCATAACAAACTGGCCTAAGGAAATCAAAGCATTCTACATGAAAGAATCAAAAGACGGAAAAACAGTCCACGGAGTAGACATTCTAGCACCAAAGGGTTTCGGCGAAATAGTCGGCGGAAGCGAAAGAGAAACAGACGTTAACATTTTAATCAGCAAGTTAAAACATGAGGGCGCTGACTTGAAAGAATACGAGTGGTACTTGGACTTGCGTCGTTTTGGAAGCGTTCAACACTCTGGTTTTGGCTTAGGAACTGAACGATTCGTTAGGTGGATTTGCGGGCTAGAACACATTCGAGACACTACCCCATTCCCTCGCGTAATTAACCGGGCTTATCCCTAAAAATTTATTTTTTCTTTGTTAAACCGAAAAAGTAAATCAAACCAATTACGCCTGCGAAACCTAAACCAGCTATCATCCAATCGCTAGCTTGAACAGGAGCAGGTTTTACTGGTTCTGAAACAGAATACAAATCAGACCAATCCTCAACAGGGTCTCGAGCGCAACCGCAAGACTTGTCAGCACGAATCTGGCAGCTCCTATCTACTTGGCTGCAAGAACCGTCACAAATCCACTCGGTTTCACCGTCTAAATTATTAACTTGCTTGTAAGCACAACCATCTTGAGCGGGTTTTAATTCCTTAGTCGCTTGACAACTACAAGAATAAGGATCCCCTCCCTTCCACGTTTCGTCAGTTGAATCTCGATCGCGCTGGCAAGTTGCTAACGACCCGTCACAATCCCTATTTCCACCGCAAAAATAATCTTTTTCTAAAACGCCATTGCGTTCTACTAACTTAAACCTTATACTACAATAACCAGGATCATCTTCAGGATACAAGTTTTCATTAACTAGAGAATCTGCAGGGCAAGGCGTCCAATAACCATCAATTGGATCTTCTCCTACGCCGTAATCGCAATTATTGCATCCATACTTGTCTTTTTTTTGGTCGCTCCACGCTTGCTTATCTTCCTCGCTAGGAATGTTAGTAAAACAAGCTTTAGTTGCATAACACTCTTGCGCAACTGGACCAATACACCTAGCAAAAACAGGATAACAAAGGCAATAAGCAACTTCATTGTTGGGTCCTCCCCAAACAATTCCGCTAGAAAAAGAAACAAAAAACAAGCTGAAAACAAACAACAAAAACTTCACTTGCAATCCTCCTCGCAAGAATTACTTTAAGTAAGTATTTTAAATGTCTGTTTTTTCTTGTCGCTCCTTCCACGCAGCTAGTCTTCGTTCAGAGTCTAGTTTTAGTACTTGAACTGCATAGTGTTGAAGCATTGAAGCTAGTTCTAAAGCATCGCTAGCATTCAAGTAAGCCGAATCTTTTTCAAACCCCTGCAATCGCAATGAAATGTTTGAAGGTAACGCTTTTCCATCAACTTCGCGACCCATCCATACGGCTACTTCTAGTTTAGCTTCAGCATTATAAGAAAAACGCATTTGAAAACTCTCTATTGGACCAGCCATTACAAACCACCCAACAAAGAACTTGTAGTAAAACAATAAAAACCGTTTGCGTAGACAACGAAATAAAAACTTTATTGACTAATTCTAGTTAATGCTGGTTATCGGGTTAGTTGGATTAAACGGTTCAGGCAAGAGCACTGCTGCTAAAATAATTGCTGAAGAATTTAACGCGTTGCAAATAGGATTAAGCAAGTATATTTACGAGGAATTAAACGGGAAAATGGATAGAAACTTAGCTAACGCTAAAGGGAACGAAATACGCCAAAAAGAAGGCTACGCCGCGCTAGCAAAAAGAGCAGTTAAGGAAATAAACTCTTCAAGCAAAAAAATCGCGGTTGTTGAAAGCATTCGACATCCTGCGGAAATGCAGGAGTTGCAAAAATCTTTCGGAAAAAACTTTTTAGTAGTAAAAATAGAAGCTCCGTTGAAAACTCGTTACGACCGAGCGGTTGCTCGCGGACGAGAGAAAGAATCGTTTCAAGAATTCGTTGCAAAAGAAGAAAAGGAAATGCACGGCAAAGATTATGACATGAACGTGCAGTACTGCTTAGACCAAGCCAGTGAAACGATAGAAAACAATGACGACTTGAGTGAATTCAAGGAAAAAATAATTAGTTTAGTTAACGAAAGAATTGCAAACTAGTTCTGTTTCTCCCGAGAATGAATTGTTTTTCGCGTTGGCTTGAATGACGATTCTTCGACCAATTAACGAGTCTTGCTTTAGCTTGAATAAAACGCTCAAATCCATATTCGAGTCGGTTATTCCCAAGAATTTTTTGGCTTCATCATTAAAGAAAACGCAAGGCATTTTCATTTTCTCATCAGTCAATAACGCTCTCACGTAAAGAGTTTTTTTCTCGTTGTTGCTGATTTTAGGCTCTGAAACTTCACGAACTTCTGCTTCCACTAAACCAGAAAAACCATCGCTTATTTCAAACAACTTAGTAGTCTTGGCTTGAATTTCCTTTACGGGATTGAAAACAATATGCGTAGACCAACTGCAATGCACTTCCCCATTTCGCACAACTCCATCCTCTACTTTAATAGATTCGCCGGGGTTGAGCTTGTTTGCTTTGACTGCGTTGTCTCCCCAACACACTAGTTTTCCAGTGCCCGAATCGTCTCCAACAATCAAGTTGATTACTGCAGACTTTCGACCATCGCGCTCGAACTCTCGTAAAACACTCTTCTCTATGATAGAGCACAATATAGAAACAGTATCTCCGTCTTTTAGTGAAGCTAGCTTAACTGTTTCCTCGCTTCCTGGTTCTTCCAAGAATAATTCAGTAGTCATTGTTGACTGCAATTCTAACGGGTCGAGTGATTTCACTACTAACCGTTTTGCTTTAATCAAGCAATTTTTTTCAACTCCCTTCTTCCTCAAGAAAGAAGCGTCTTCATTCCACAACACTAGTTTTGCAGTCTTGCCGTTACTTGAAACGTCAACGTTGCATACTACGCCCTTCCTTCCGTTGGAATCGAAGTATTTTTCTGAGTAAAGTTTTTCAAACTTCAAAACACAATTAACTTGCTTGCCTAATTCAAGACCTGACAAGTCTCCATATTCTACTTCTTTTTCCGGCAGCCTTATACCAGAATCCCTAGCAATAATACTTAAAGCTCCTTCTTCAGTCAACAAACCCGAATACTCTTCCTTTTTTGCTTGGATTGCTGAAGCTAATTCTTGTTCGGAATACTTTCCAAGTAATGATTGCTTTAAGTCACTCATTTTTTCACTCACTGAACTATTGTTTCTTAACGAAGTAAAGCAACGCGATCAAACCAATAGCGCTTCCCGCAACTAACAACACAGTAGAATCAGTTCCTTGAACAGGAGCAGGGCGAAGAGGGACTGTGCTTTTAGTAATTCCACCAGAATCAATAATAGTTTTATACTCGTCGTAAACGCAACCGCAAGTACTGATTTCGCCAGGAGTATGCTCGCAAGAACCTATTCTATAAGTTGTTGACCCATCCTCACCCGTTTGAACATTAACTGGACACGCACCAGTGCAAACGGTTTCTCCATTATCTAAAGTATAAAAACCACAAGTCAAGGTTTTTGGAGAATTGTCTAAATAATTAGGATCATAAGAACAATCTCTTTTTACAGGATTATTATAATCCGAAACACCGTAATCGCAATCAGCGCATTTAGGGTTTCTATCCTTAAATTGGTCAGTCCATTTATCCACGTCATCAGGGACGCCGTTATCATTAACATCACTGCTGCCTATTTCGCTAGTGAAGCACATTCCTTTAACTAAAAAGCCGCACTCGATAGCGTTAACGCCAACACACCTAGCGTATACCGGGTAGCAATAGCATTGTGGAGTTTCTTGTGCTGCAGTAAAGTGTGCTAAGGAAAAGAGTATTAGTAAAGCAAAAAGGTATTTTATCATGGTATTTTTCAATAAGTCTAGAAATAAAACAGTTTTGCAAATGTGATTTGTTTTAAAGGAGTGAAAAACCTAAATTATTTTTATTAAATTGTTTACAAAAAAAAGGTGTTTTGTGTTGAAAGTGTTGAAATACTATCAAGAAAAAATCGAGTCTCAAGGAGCAATGTTGTTTTCACTCATAGATCCAGACAAGCTTCAATTAGAGAAAGGAGCGAAAGTAGCTAAAAACTCTTACGAAAACGGGGCGGATGCAATAATCGTTGGCGGAAGCATTGGCGCTCAAGGAACAATTCTTGACGAAACAGTTAAAATGATTAAAGAATCCGTAAGCGTCCCAGTCGTTTTATATCCAGGAAACATTTCTGGATTGAGTGCGGAAGCAGACGCGGTTTACTTCATGCACATGCTTAATTCTCGAGATATTTACTGGCTGGCGACTGCACAAATACAAGCCGCTCCGGTTGTTAAAAGAATGGGCATCGAAGTAATACCAACTACTTACTTAATCATTGAACCAGGCAGGGCAGTAGGATGGATTGGTAATGCGAACGTTGTTCCGCGCGAAAGAAGCGATTTAGCAGCTGCCTGCACGCTAGCGGCTAAGTATACAGGTAGCAAAGTGTTTATTACTGACGCAGGAAGCGGTGCGCCGCACCACACGCCGGTTGAAATGATTGCTGCTATTGCGTCTCAAAAGGGAGACATGTTTTACTTTAATGGTGGAGGCGTGCGTACGCCAGAAGAAGCAACTAACTGCATTAAAGCCGGGGCGGATGGCATTCAAGTTGGTAACGTTTTTGAAGAAATTTCAAGCGTTGACAAAATAAAGAAGATTGCTGACGCAGTACACGCAGCAGGCAAAAAGAAAGTGTAAAAAAACAATGAACACAACTCGTTTAAGAGGAGTAGGTCGACCAGATAGGGGTGTTCCCTAGGTGGTCTTTGACTTTCTTTCTCAAGCGGTTTTAAGCCTGGCGTTAGGCGGGTTGATTGGTCTAGAACGCGGTCGAAAAAATCATGTTTTGGGTTTGAGGAGTTTTGCATTAACTAGTTTTATTGGTTTCCTACTAGCAGAAGTAGCTAAGAACGATTTAATTACTGCCATAGGATTCTTGGGAATAAGCGGAATATCAATAGTATACTATTATTTCAAGTCTAAAGCAGGAAAAACCAAAACTGGAATTACTACGACTCTAATGCTTCCGTTTACGTTCTTGTTGGGAGTAATGATATCGCAAGGACTATTAGTCGAAGCAGGTTTTGCTTGCATTGCGGCAGTATACTTACTAGTAGAAAAAAACGAAGTGCACAAGATTGTTGAAACCGTTTCGAAAGAAGAAATCATTGACTTGTTGATATTCGCGATTATTACGTTCATTATTTACCCATTGCTTCCTGAAACGCCTTACTCGTTAGGAGTAATAAAAATAGACATCAAATTTGCTTGGACTATAGTAGTATTGATTACTTCAATCAGCCTCATAGCTCACGTATTGTTAAAATACTTAGGAAACAAGGCTCTTGCTTTAGCTTCATTGATTGGAGGCGTTGTTTCAAGCCAAGCGACTATTGCAGTGTTTTCAGAAAAAATAAAAGACGCAAGAATAATGAGTTTTATTTTTGCAGCAGCCAGCCTTGGAGCAGTTTTAGCAGACTCAGCATTGCTGGCAATCATTGCGCCTAAATTCTTCTACAACATCCTCCCACTATTAATCGGGTTTATTGTTGCTGCAGGAATAGCCGCGTTCTTGTTTAAAACAAACTCGTTCAAAAAAGAATTATACAAGATTCAAAAACACCGCCACCCGTTAAGCTTGTCTTTCATAATAGAGTTTTCAGCCATTTTCCTAGCAGTAAACATTGCAATCAATTGGGCCATAGCCAACAATCCAGAACTAGTAACAGTCACTTCATTGCTAGGTGGATTGATTGGGTCTACTGCAGTCATTGCTTCACTAGCTCAGTCAAGCCTCCAAGGCCAACTAACTACGTCCCAACTAATAGTAGACGTCTTTCTAGCATTGACGGGTTCATTGATTGCTAGAACAGTTATTGGAAGTATTGCTTTGAAGAAGAATCTTGCTTTGATAAAAACCGCCGCCATAATGCTAGTAGTAAGCTTAATCGGCCTATATGTAAACCTTTTTATAGCCAAACTAGCATAGTGTTACTTGTCAGTAGTAACAAGTGTGGTGGTTTGTTTTGAAGAAATTAATTGCATTACTATTTTTAGTTAATTTAGCTCTAGCTTCTCCGATTACTTTGGAGCCTTCTAAGAATAGTCAGACTATTTGTTTGTGGGATACCGCAGCAATAGAATTAAACGTTAAAAACGTGGGTTCTCAAACCGATACAGTAAAACTATCAGTAGACGGCCCTGAATTCGCAGTAGTATTGCCTAATTCAGTAAAGCTAAACCCTAACCAATTAGACAAAACATTTGTTTACGCTACTCCAGGATGCTTTAGCAAGACCGGCAACTACGCTATTCGAACTACTGCCGAGTCAAGCACTGACAAAAAGTTTTCAGACACTAACTTAATCGTTACTCAATGCGTTTCCTTGCAAGCACAACCAATCAAAGCTTGTTTGGGAGACAAAATCGACGTTCCTTTAAAGATCAAAAACTCTGCTAAAGTTTCAGAAAACACTTACAAAATCGTTTCAAGCTTGAATTATCAAAGCACGGTTTCAATAAAGCCAGGAGAAGAAAAAACACTCTACGCTCAACTAGATTCTTCAAAATACAAAGCAGGAACTTACTCATTCAAAGTAAGAGCAACCGCTATTTACCCTAACACTGGAGAATTAACTGAAGACTATGACGAAACTAGTTTTTCAGTTCAACTAGAATCATGCACTAACGCATTAATCGACATCAACGCAAACGGACAAGTATGCAACGAACTAGAAACAACTTACCCCGTAAAAATAACCAACATCGGAAAAGAAGGAACATACGCCGTACGAATCGAGGGATTAAAGGCCGCTGCAATCAAGCCAAGCCAAATCACTTTAAAACAAGGCGAAACTAAAGACTTGACTTTATCAATTTCCAGCGGATTAAAGCCAGGAAACTATCCCGTTAAAGTAATTCTAGAAAACAACCAAAACACTTTCAGCGAGGATAAAGTAATTCAATTCAAGAATTGTTTTGACGTAGCACTATCAGGAAAAGCAGACTTTGTTTGCCAATGCCAAGAAAAAGGATTCCCCATCGACGTAATCAACACAGGCGCTTACGATGACGAGTTTTACGTTACTTACAATGAAGGCCCAGACTTCGTAAAACCAAACTTTGACAACACTCCATTCAAGTTGTCAAGCAACGCTAAGAAAACAGTCAGCTACACTGCATTCAACTGTGACGCTGCTCCAGGAAAATACACTGCAGTGTTTAAAGTAAACTCGTTAAGCGGTAAAAGCGGAGACTTGTTAGGACAAGAAATAGAAGTCAAACCAAAAGAAGCTTGCTACATTGCAGAAGTACGAACTTTGAAGGAATACGCTTCACCAGGACAAAGCAATTTGATTGACATCGCAATTCAAAACACTGGACTAGTCGAAAACACTTACGCTTTAAGCGTTTCAGGCGTTTCATGGGCTGAATTCACTGAAGAATTCATCACTATAGACGCAGGAAAAACCAAGAACGCTGTTTTAAGAGCAGTACCCCCAGCTGGTTCAGAAGGACAATCATTCAACATCGTATTAAGCGCGGTTTCTAAAGACGTCGAGTCAAAGAAAACCATTCAATTAATTTCAGGAAACGCTCCATCAACAACTCCTTCAACTACTATCCAAGCAACTCCTACTGAAGAACCAAGTTCAGTAACCGGCGAATTCACTGGAGCTACTCTGCCATTAATTGGCTTGATTGCTTTAGTAGCAATCGCGGGAATATACTTGTTCTTCAAGAAAACAGACAAGTCCTAATTTCTCTTCTTTTCCTCATTTTTTCAAAAAGCATTTAATCCTATCTAGCGTAAAGCCTTTCATGAAAGAAATAAAACTAATAACGGCGGACGAACCTGGAGTTTTAGGAAAACTAGCCGAAGCATTAGGCGCGGCAGAAATCAACATCGAAACAGTATCCATTGAACCACGCGGAACTGAAGCGTTAATTCACTTGATTACCAGCAACAACGATAAAGCCAAGGAAGTATGCGCTTCAAAAGGATACAAAGTAATCGACGGCGAAAACATAGTCATAGTAATGCGCGACAAGCCAGGCGAACTAGCCCGGGTTGGAAGAATACTAGGCGAAGAAAAAATAAACATTACTGACTTGTACTTGCTAGACAAAATAGGCAACAAGAAATACTTCGCATTGTCAACAAGCGACAACGCTAGAGCAAAACAATTACTCGCGGAATTCTTATAAAAATAATACAAAGAATTGCTCTACGCCGCCAAATACTAGTGCAGCAATTAAACCCGCCAGCAAGTATGGCCCGAATCTTGGAAGGTTAGTGTGAATCGGAAACGTCTTTCTCTTTTCTTTCCTTCGAATTTCTTTTAACTTCTCAACTTGATTCTTAGTTAAGACTCTCTCTAAACCATACGTTTTTACTAAAGACGAAGGTAACTTGTCTATTGCCATAATGTCTTCATCTTCTATTTGTTCAATAGTCAAATCTTTGATTATGACGTCACTCATTATTTTCTTCCACAAGACAGTAAGCAAGAATCCACTCAAGAAAAACAACGCTGCAGCGAATCCTAAAAACAATCCAAACGACGCGCTTAAAGCCAAACCAGTAACTAAACTACCCAAAACGCTTAAACTCAATAACAATTTTTCTCTATACTCGAGGGACTTTAATGTTTTTAACGAATATAATTTTAGTTTATAAAAGTAAAGCAGGAAGCTGCCCGGGACTGCTAGAACGCTGGCGTACAAGAAAATACTAGCAACTAAAGGAACTGCGAATGAATAATGAAACGGGTTTTCAGGAAGCAAGGCGTACAATCCAAGAAGTAATAAAACATCTCCTCCTCCGAATTGTCCGGTTTTGTACAATACGAATCCCAGTACGCCTATGAATGCGAAGGTTAAAACAAATTCTTGAAACGGTTCGCCTAAAAAGAATCCTATCGAGTTCAAGACTAATCCTAAGAAAATCATGCCAGTAGTTAATCGGTCATCGATGAAGCTAGTCCTAGCGTCTTGCCATGCTGCAAGAGTAGTTCCTATTACTGCCGCAGCGACTCTCAGTAAAACAAAGTCAAGCATTTTAAAGAATAAAGCAGATCTAGTTAAAAATGAAGATTCCGGACTGGGCTAAAATAATTCTAGCACTAATCAGCTTATTCATTGCTTGGAGATTCATGCAAGCATTGCTACTTTAACCCGCCTAGGTTGGGTGCCATTTTTCCTAATCGCTTCATTAAGCCGCGGTTGCCTTTCGCCATCTTCATCATTTTTTGCACTCGTTCAAAGTTTTGAACTAATTCTCGAACATCATCATCCTTCAATCCAGAACCCTTAGCTACTCTTTGTTGCCTAGACTTGTTTTTCATTAACTCGGGTTCTTTGCGTTCGTTCTTAGTCATGCTTAAAACAGCATGTTCGAATGACTGCAGTCGAGACTCGCTTTGTGAAACCATTTCTTCAGGAACGTCATACATTCCAAGCATTTGCATTATTTGCTTTAAGGGACCCATTTTTTTCATGGCTCGCATTTGTGCTAAGAATGATTCGAAGTCTAGTTTTCCAGATTCGAGAGCTTGTTCTAAAGCTGCTTCGTCGCTTACTTCTTTTACTTTCTCTAACAAAGCAGGCAAGTCCGCGAATCCCACGAGTTGGCCGACGAAGGATTCTGGGTTGAATGGTTCTAAGTCAGTCATTTTCTCGCCGACTCCAATAAACGCAACCCTAGCTCCAGAAACAGCGACGCTGCTTAACGCTCCTCCGCCTTTTCCAGAACCATCCATTTTCGTTATGACGACGCCAGTCAAGCCAATGGCTTTGTCGAATTCTTGTGCTTGTTTTCCAGCAACTTGACCTAAGTCAGCTGAAACGACTAATAATTTTTGATCAGGATTCAAAACTTCGTTAACTGCTTTTAATTCAGTAACTAGTTCGTCGTCGAATGCACTTCTTCCTGCAGAGTCGAATATTAAAACATCAAAATCTTTCAACGATTGCAAAGAGTCTCTAGCTATTTTTACCGCGTCTTTTTCTCCCTTTAACCCAAAAAAACCGCATTGCACTTGTTCGCTTAATTGTTTTAATTGGTCAAAAGCAGCCGGCCTATGAACGTCCCCAGCTACTACTGCAGTCTTTAATCCCTTGCTTTGGTAAAACCTAGCCATTTTACCAATTGAAGTAGTTTTTCCAGCTCCGAATAAACCGCAAACTAATATTTTTTGTTTTTCTAACTTGACTTCGTACTTTTCGCCAAGAATCTTTTCCAACTCGTCATAAACAACTCGAACAACATGCTCCCTCAACGAAAGCCTTGCCGGAGGCTTTTCCTTCAAAGCACGCTCCTCGATACGTTTAGACAAATCAAACACTAAACGCACGTTAACGTCGTTAGAAATCAAAACGCGTTGCAATTCTTTGACTAATTCTTTAACTGCCGCTTCATCGACTACGCTAGCGCCAGTAATCTTGGCTAATGCTTTCCTAATACCAGAACCCAAATCCATTTTTCATCAATTAACTAAATTAAGACGTAAAAAATAGTGAAGAAATAGAGTTAAAGAAGTTACTATTTCAACAAGCTGAGGAGTACGATTCGACCAAAGGCCACAGCGGTTGGTCGGTTACTTCATGACTGATTTGAATTTTCCGGAGTTTAGTTCGATCGTGTCTTTTGAATCGAGTTCGCCTTTTTCTTTCTTTTCAGTTTTTTCTGGTTCCAAGAATAGTTTAGCGTAGTATTTTTCCATAAACAAGTCAACTTCTTCCTGTAAAGAAACGTTGCGTTTTTGTAAGTATTCGAGGATTTGTTTGCGGTCTTCAATTTCTTGCTTTAAGTCTTGAATCTTGAAGTGAGTTACTTTAGACAAGGTTTCTAATACTCCAGAAGACAAGTCTGTTCTTTCTAGTTCGTCAGTAACTGGATTCCACCTGAATAACTCGTTTAACGCTACTACTCCTTCTTCAATCTTAGACAATTCAGAAACTTGAGTAATGCGGCGAATCAAACCATGCTTGCGGGAATGCACGCGGTGTTGTACAATAATGATTTCAGCCATTGGAATCAAAGTTTCAGGCACGCTCATTGGAGCGTTTTGCAAGCGCTTTACAGCATCTCTATCGTTGTTAGCGTGCAAGGTGCCCATTACTCCACGGTGACCAGTGTTCATGGCTACGAACATTGTTTCTGCTTCAGAACCACGAATGTCTCCGACGATCAATCGGTCTGGCCTCATTCTAAGAGAATTGATTAATAATTCCCTCATTCCGGCTTGTTCGCCTGAAGCCATTTGAACCCAGTCTTCTCTCTTGAACAAATTAAGCTCAGGCGTGTCTTCAATGGTTATAATGCGTTCAGATGGTGGGATGAACGACGTTAACGCGTTTAAAGTAGAAGTCTTTCCGGCAGCAGTTCCGCCGACAATAATCAAGTTAAAGGGGTGGAGCATTAATCCATCCATTGCTAGCCACAAGTAAGCAGCTAGTTCTGAAGAAATAGTTCCACGATTAATCAAGTCAATAACGCTCAATGGTTGTTTACGAAACATACGGACGGTAACAGTCGGCTGTACTACTAACGGG
>JABWCK010000013.1 GCA_013360305.1 Microcaldota archaeon | reverse complement strand
TCTGAACAATATTCTTTGTTAAAACAAGCTAAGAAAGCCAAGCTTTCATTCATTGATACTATCGAGTACTATATCAAGAATGATTTGGAAAACTTGCTGGTCGTATTAAAGGAAGTTGATGGTTTAGTAATCAACGATTCGGAAGCAAGGATGCTTACTAGTGAAAGTAATTTATTGATTGCTGGAAAGAAACTGCAAAAACTAGGGCCGGACATTGTTATCGTCAAGAAAGGAGAACACGGTTCATTATTATTTTATGATAACTTGGTTTACCCGTTTCCTGCGCTTCCAATAGAAGACTTTGTTGACCCGACTGGGGCTGGAGATAGTTTTGCTGGCGGATTAATGGGTTCTTTGGCTGAATCTGGGGAAGTTACTTTAAAGACTATTCGTAAGGCAGTTGCTTTTGGTACGGTAATGGGTTCGTTTTGCGTTCAAGACTTTTCAGTCAATAAAATAGCTGCAATTGAAAGAAAGGATATTGAGGAAAGGCTTGAGTCTTACAAGAACTTGCTTAACCACTAGAATAAGCATCGGCTATAGTCTTGTTTTTTTCTGCTAGCACTTGAGCAACCATTTTCTTTAATTCTTTAGTTGAAATCACGCTAGTTCGATTTAGTTTGGAACCTAGTCTGGACACGATGTCTTCACCTAAGTCTTTCGATCCTCCGGCTTTAATGATTGATTGAATTACTTCTTCGCCGTCGAATTTCTTTTTTACTCCATTTTTTTCTACTAAAACCATTTTTTTCTTCACACCTTGTTATTAACAGAACTAACGAATTCTTCCAAGCCGTCTTTGAAGTCTACTCTCGCCTTCCAGCCAAGCATTTTTTCAGCCTTGCTGCAATCAAACACTCGGTTGTCGCTTAATACCTTTACGTATTCTGGATACAAGCGGCGTTTTTTTCTTAATAAGAAAGACCTTACTCCATCAACGTAAGCTAGCAATACTCCCATCCAAACAGATACTTTCTTTTTAGGACGCGCAACTCCAAACAAGTCTGCTAATTCATTCAAGCACTCGCTTTGCTTGATTGAGGGACCTGAAATAATCATTGCTTCATTAACAACCGGCTTTTTTAATGATAAAACGAACGCGTTAGCTACGTCGCTTGCGTGTACTAAAGAAATCAAGTTTTCTCCGCTGCCTAGTAAGGGTAATTTTTCTTTCTTAATCATTTTAGCTACAGGCAAGAAACCATTTTCAAAACCCGCCCCGTAAATCGTCGTAATTCTTAAGAAAACAAAAGGCACGCCGCTTTCACGAATTAATTGTTCTGCTAAGATTTTGCTTTTGCCGTAAGCATTCGAAGGAGTTAGCGGCGAAGATTCATTTACTGCCCCGCCCGGGTTGTGGTATAAGGAAGTTGATGAAGCGAAAACAAACTTTTTGACTTTTTGTTTTTTTGCAGCAGACGCAAGCAATCCAGCAGGCAACGCGTTGATTGAATTAATTTGTTGTTGGCTTAAAGAAAAATCTACTACGCCTGCCAAGTGCACTACGAAGTCAACGCCTGAGCAAGCTTCACTCAACTCGTTTTCGCTTGCAGTAACTAAGTCTAATTCTGTTACTTGCGGCTTTATTTTTTTAAACAATTCCTTGGCTTTTTCTGCATCGCGAGAGAGTAATCGAATCGAATAACCAGCTTCGGCTAGCGCTGGAACAACGTACTTGCCGAGAGTGCCAGTCCCGCCAGTAACTAAAACTAATTGAGACATATGGAATAATTAGCAAAACTGAATTTATAAAAACACGGGGGAAGACGAGTCGGGTCGAGGGGGCTGTTGCCCCCATGCCGACAGTGGAGGGAGAGGGATTTGAACCCCCGAACTCCTAAGAGAATAGATTGCTCAACATCTATTGCAAAACCTGTTTTTTTTATTTAAGTTCTTGAGTCTATCGCATTTGGCCAGGCTTTGCTATCCCTCCAAAACTTTTGAGAAAAGTTTCACCAAAAAATCATAGTTTTTTGATTAAACTTTTTCGGTAAAAAGTTTAGGCCAAAAGCAGGAAAATAATAGTGTTAAAACGAATTTATTAACCTTTAAGAAAAATGGGAAAAAGGAAGAGATGATTAAATCAAAGCTAGTGAGTTCGCTACTATGAATGCGGCGAATACTATTGCTACGGTGTTTAGTACTTTGATTAATGCATTCAAGGATGGGCCGGCAGTGTCTTTGAATGGGTCTCCGACTGTGTCGCCTACGACTGCTGCTTTGTGTGCGTCGCTTCCTTTTCCGCCGTAAGAACCGTCTTCAATGTATTTCTTTGCGTTGTCCCAAGCAGCTCCTGAAGTGCTCATGAATAACGCGAGCAAGAATCCTGATACGATTGTTCCTGCTAGCATTCCGCCTACTGCTTGTACTCCGAATAATAATCCGACGATTATTGGGGCGGTTACTGCGATTAAGCCTGGAATCATTAATTCTTTTAGGGCTGCAGAAGTGGAAATGTCGACGCATTTGGCGTAGTCTGGTTTTCCTGTTCCTTGCATTAGTCCTTTGATTTCTCTGAATTGCCTGCGTACTTCTTCAACGATTTGGAATGCAGCGCGGCCTACCGCGTTCATCAAGAAGCTGGCAAACAAGAACGGCAAGGCTCCTCCGACGAATAGTCCTACTACTACGCTTGGTTGAAGTAAGTCTAGGCTGACGATGTGTGTTTCTTGAGCGAATGCAGCGAACAAAGCGAGTGCTCCTAGGGCTGCTCCGGCGATTGCGAATCCTTTAGTGGTGGCTTTGGTAGTGTTTCCTACTGAGTCTAAGACGTCAGTGTTTTCTCTGACTTTTTTATCCATTTTACTCATTTCGGCTATTCCGCCAGCGTTGTCAGTAATGGGACCGAAAGCGTCGAGTGCGATAACTATTCCAGTCATTGAAAGCATTGATGCAGCTGCTAAAGCAACTCCGTACAATCCGCCTAGTTTGAATGAGGCAATGATTGCTGCAACGATTAATAATGCAGGCAATGCTGTGCTTTCTAATCCAACGCCTAGTCCTGAAATCAAATTCGTGCCTGCGCCAGTTTTTGAGGATTCAGCAACTTTTTTGACTGGAGAATAATCTTTTGAAGTATAGTACTCGGTTATTAATCCGATTAATACTGTTACTCCTACTCCTACTAGTGTGGCGTAAAACAAGTTCATGTTCCATGAAGTCATTAAGTAAAAACCAATTACTGAAAGCAAGGCTGTTACTATGACGGATTTGTACATTGCTTGTAGTACTTTTTTTCCAGATAATGACAAGAAGAATACTCCAATGACGGTAGCGATTCCACCAATAGCTCCAATTATTAATGGCAGTATAGTGTAGTCGGTAACGTTTCCGCCTAACTCGTTTGCAGCGAATGATCCTAGCAACATGGCTGCGATTATTGTGACTACGTATGACTCGAATAAGTCTGCAGCCATTCCAGCGCAGTCTCCTACGTTGTCTCCAACGTTGTCAGCAATGACTGCCGGGTTGCGGGGGTCATCTTCCGGAATGTTTTTCTCTACTTTTCCTACTAAGTCAGCACCGACGTCGGCTGCTTTAGTGTAAATCCCGCCTCCTACTCTAGCGAATAATGACATTAGTGAAGCGCCTAAACCGAATCCTACTAGGGGAGTCAAGTCGTTGAATAATAAGTATAATGCAGATAAGCCAATCAAGCCTAATCCAACTAGTGCTAATCCGGTTACTGCACCGCTTCTGAAAGCGACTAACAATGCTTGTTTCAAGCTCTTGTCTGCTGCTTGGGCTGTGCGAAGATTTGCACGAACAGAAACCCACATTCCGATATAACCCGCCAAGGCAGAAGCGATTACTCCTACTAGGAAGGCAATCGCGGTATTCCAGCCTCCTGGCAAAACAAAGCCTATTAAGATGAAGATTAAGACTACGAAAATACTTAGGGTAGTGTATTGTCTTTTCAAGTAAGCGGTTGCGCCTTCTTGAATTGCTGCAGCGATTTCCTGCATTTTCGGCGTGCCTGTTGGTTGTTTCAACATCCAATAAATTAAAGCAACAGCTACTCCCAAAATTAATACTCCCGCACTTAAAGTGCCTATTAGTATTTCAGTCAACTACAATCCCACCTCTAATGAAACTAACTAATTTGAAAAAAATATTTAGCCGAAACGAGTTTTTAAGCCATTCTAGTCCTTGCAAAGCCACCATTTCTTGTTTAGTTTGGCGCCTTTAAACGTATACAAAACGCACTTGTCGAGTTTTCCACCGCTTTTTTTCTTTAATTCGGCATACAATTTTTCAGGGTCTTTCGTCATGAATTCACTAGCGCTCCGAATTCCTAAAGAATACAAGTCTTCACTAATGCTTTCGCCTATATTCATTAACGACTGCAAGTCCTTCAAAGATTCCTTCTTATTCACTTCTCAAATACTCCGTGCACTTCTTGGCGGTAGTAGTCTTTTCCTGCGAAGAATACTTTCCAAGACTCGATGCCTAGTTCTTTTGTTTTGAATTCTTTGAATAATTCTCTAAGTTCTTTTTCAGTAAAGTAATGATACCAAATGCCATTGCCTCGCTTGAAAGAATCTTTCTCTACTAGCGTTCCTTTACCGTAACGCATGTCCCTCAACCCGAAGTCTTTGAAAAAAACTATTCCTCCGGGTTTTAAGACTCGAAAAATTTCTTTAACTGATTGAATTCGTTCTGCAGCAGTCAAATGACCAATAGTATGAAACGCTACGACTGCATCAAAAAAATTGTTTTCAAAAGACAAGGAACAGCAGTCTTCTGTTTTCAATACTGCTTTTTTCTTGAATTTTTTCAACAATTCGCGGCACATTTTTACTGCTGTTTGAGAAGAATCAATTGCGTACACGCTGTAACCAGCGTGTACTAGTGCAGTCAAGTTTTTTCCGTTGCCTACGCCTAGTTCTAAGATTTTAGTTTTTTTTGGCAGTTTCGGGTCAAACCCGCTGCTGCCCCTCCAAAGAGAACCGCGTTTGGCGTAGTCTTTTTCCCACGCTAGTTGGTGTAGTTTCATTGTTCATCAATTATTTTTGGGCCGTAGTATTTCGTGTTTGGGCCTAGTTTTTTTCCTTTGAAGTCAGTTAATTCAAGCAATTCTTGTTTTGAAAACCAGTGATAGTCAATAGATTCTTTGTCTAGAATTATTTTATTATTTGAAGAAAGAGCAGTAAAAACAAACGTAACGTCCCGCTTGTCACGACAAGGAACCAGTTGAATATGGTGAGGCAAGGGCAGCGGCGTTACTATTTCAGTTTTTGCTTTAGTGTCTGGTTTTTGAATTAGGTTAATAGTTAATCCTGTTTCTTCAAATACTTCTCTGTAAATAGCGTCTTGAGGCAGTTCGTCATCTTCAATATGGCCGCCGGGCAATAGCCAGTAAGGACTCTTTTTTTGGTTTAATAGCAATATTTTGTTTTCAAAAATAATAAAGGCAGCAACCGTATAGTGAGTATTTCTAGAAAAATCGTAGTTTTCCATTTAGTAATTTTTGTTTAAAGAAAGATAAAAAGGAGGAAGGAGAATTATTTTTTGCCTTTAGCCCAGGATTCTAGTGTTGAGTAGTCTTGTGTTCCGGTTATTAGTTGGCCGGTTTTCTTGTTGAAGAATGCTGGTAAAGATAATTCCCTCATTTGGAGTTTCTTTAAGGTTTTGTCGAATAATTTCTTGTTTTGGTGGTTGTGCCATACTTCCAATCGCAAGACGCTTAATCCTAGTTTTTTTTCTAGGTCGTTTACGACGGTAGTCATTTCCATGGAATTAGGGTCTTCTCTTCCAAAAAACTTGAAGAGATACGGTTGAGTCATGTTTCTACCTCCTTGGTCTCGCTGATAAGCGAGATTTTTTTTTACAGATTGCCTTACTACTAGTAACAAAGAATTAGTTAATAAACATTTACTATTACTATAAAAAATGTCAAGAATTTAACAAAATGTTTTTTAGTTCGGTTGGTTTTTCTTCGTGAGGATTGTGACCGCACTCGGGAATGAGTTTTAACTCGCTTTTAACTAGTGAATGCATTTTTTCAGCGTGAGCAACAGGAACTACTTCATCCTTAGCGCCCCAAACTAATAGTAATTCTATTCCTAGCGTGTTGAATGATTGTATTTGTTTTGAATTTATTTGAAACGCTTTAGCAGACTCGCTCATTACTCTAATAGAATCGTTTGTTGAAAGGAATAATTCGTATCGCTTCTTGATTTTTTCGGGTAGTTTTTCTGGAGCGTAAAACAATTTTTCCATCAATAAAGAAGCTCTTGCTTTAGGGGGGTACATTGCTAGAAACATTTTCAACAAGAAGGGATTTCTTAGTGGTTGCAAGAAGGAAGGCAGTTCTTCATCGAATAAAGGAGCGTCGATTAAGACTAGTTTTTTTGGTTTTACTTGAAAACACGCTAATAACGCGATTAACCCGCCGTGCGAGTGGCCGCATAAAATGAATTCTTTCAATTTTAATTCTTTAACTAGTTTCACTACTAAGTCGGCTTGGTCTTGGGGGGAATAACCAGTTTCTGGTTTTGATGAATCTCCAAAACCCTTCAAGTCCACTAAAATTAATTGAAAGTGTTTTTCTAATTCTTCTCGAACAAGACTCCAGGAATTAATTGATCCTCCCAGGCCGTGAAGCAATACTAAGGGAGTTCCTTTTCCCGCGATTTCGTAGTTTAAAAAATCGGTTTTAGAATAATAAAAATTCATTTCAGGATCGTCTTTTTTCTTTCCATGCTTCAGTTAGCGAAGCCCATTCAGAGCCGACGTGTTTGAGCGATTCTCCGAAGCGGTTGCTTAAGCGCAAGACCATTTCTTTGCGCTTGTCTTTCAAGTCTTGGCCAGTCGGGTTTTTGCGTTCGCGCGCAAGCATTCCTACTCGAACTAGTTTGGGTATTACTAGGTTTCTTAAGGTAGAGGAAGCTATTTTTTGTTCATCCTGCCATTGTGATAAATCTTCGCCGGATACTTCTTCTTTTTCTTTAAACAAGTGCATTAATCTCAAAGCAATGTCGTATTGAACTTTTTGTAATTGTGGCGGGAAAACTAGTTTCAAGACGTCGTCAACTTCCCACCTAGCAGTAACCGACATAGGCAAGTCGAAGTAGTCGAACAATAATGCTTTCTTGGAAGGAATTCCTCGAGAAGCTGGCTGGTTATCCATCATAATAGTAAAACAACTAGTGTTTTTAAGATTAGACAATAACAATAATTAGTTTTGCAAATGAATGAAGAACAACAACAATACCGCGACCTGTTTTATCAACACGTGAAAACATTAGGAGGGCCTAAAACGATAAAAATGTCTTTCTTGGAAGTTCCGCCTAAAATAAAAGAAGATGACTTTGATTTACCTGAACGACGTAGGCAAATAATAACTGACAAAAACGAGCTTAAAGTATTCCTTGGACACAAACCAATACACCCGGGCGACTTAGACATTATCGCGTTTATTGACGCGCTTAGAATGGTTAGACTGAATAGAAAACTTAACACGCACCCAGTAATGATGGCAACTGTTTTCAACTTGTTTAGCGATGCACAAAACTATAAGCCAAGAACTGCCCGCACTTTCTTAGACCCTCGCCTCATCAAAAAAACTTTGGCCATAGCACTAGACGACAATGAAGAACAAAGAGCAGTAGAACACTTAGTTAACAATTACTTAGAACGCCGTAACAAACGCTTTCATCAAGAAGAACGATATGGCGAAACAATGAATTTTTTACGCAAGTTATCCAACTTGCCTGACGAGTATAAGCCGGAAAAACTAATTGAAGCTGAACGTGAAATAAGTTCTTTTTTTAACATTAATGGCGGCGACCCTGAAGAAATAAAAAAATTAACCAAAAAAACCAACGCAGGCAATTACTTGCCCTTGTTTCACGCCTTACATCAAGAACGAATAGATAGAACTCAAAGCTGAAGAGGAATTAAAAACTCTTTTCGCTTAATAACAAAATGGAAAAAAAACAAAGCTTGTTTTTAATCGCGTTGAGTTTAGTGTTGCTTGTTTCGTTGGCAGTGCTTTATTCTAATGAGCAAATTAAAGACGCTGCTTTGTGTTATGCTTACAGTACTAATCCTAATTTAGACCCGCTTACTTGTCCCGCGCATACTACTAATTCGCCTTGGTTTTTCATGACTGCTTTCGCAGCTAGCTTTTTACTTCTAGCCATAGGCGTTTATTCATTTTTGCAAAAAGAAAGCACTGAACCAAGTTTTGATTCTTCTTTACTGGAAGGAGAGGAATTAATTGTTTGGAACGCGTTGGTTGAATTAAAGGGTTCGGCTTTTCAAAGCGATTTAATTAACAAAACTAGTTATAGCAAGGTAAAACTTTCTAGAATTTTAGACAGGCTAGAAAACAAGGGTGCAGTCGAAAGAAAGCGTCGCGGCATGGCTAACTTAGTAATTGCTAAGTGAAACTAGTTTCACGCTTATTGTTAATAGTTGTTTCAAACATAAACTTTTTATGAAAATAGGTTTTTTAGTTCTTGCGGCTTTGTTTTTGTTTGGCTGTGTTTCGCAGCAAGCAAGTCAAGAACAAGACTTTGAATTAAGTGGAAACGCAATTGTTTACAAGAGTCCTACTTGCGGTTGTTGTGAAGGATATATTAATTTCTTGAAGGAGACTGGTTTTAAGGTCGAAGTAAAACAAGCGCCTCATATCGAATCTATTAAACGAGAGCACAACATTCCTCAAAAACTTGAGAGTTGTCATACTACGTTTATTGGAGACTACTTTGTAGAAGGCCATGTTCCAAAAGAAGCATTGGAAAAACTAATGAAGGAAAAACCAAAAATAAAAGGAATTGCTTTGCCCGGAATGCCTATTGGTACTCCCGGAATGCCTGGACCAAAACAAGAGGAATGGATTATTTATTCATTAAACTATGATGATTCATACAGTATTTTCATGAGGGTGTAAAAAAATGAAGGTTGCTTTAGCAATAATGGTTTTTGGATTTTTGTTTTCGGGTTGCTTGGAAGAAAAAGCGTTTATGCAAGGATTTTCAGGCGATGAAAATTATGGAGAAAGAATAGTTGTCACGCCTGTTTCTGCTAAAGGAATTCCCACAATGAAGCCTCTTGAATTAAAGCTAGATGTTGAAAACATTGCGGGTGATCCTACTAGAATTGGATTGCCTTTAAATGGACGCGAGCCTCAGACAATCAAGGTTTTTTTGGAAGCAAAAGAAGTAATAGCTGAAGTGTCCGGCGGGATTCAATTTAATTATTGGACTTTTAATTCGCAAGTTCCTGGCCCATTCTTGAGAGCTAGAGAAGGAGATATAATAGAATTAACGCTTAAAAATCACGAGTCTTCACACATGCCTCATTCTATTGACTTGCATGCAGTTAATGGACCCGGCGGCGGTTCTTTGGTTTCACAAGTTAATCCCGGCGAAGAGAAAACTTTTAGTTTCAAAGCATTAAACCCAGGCTTGTATGTTTACCATTGTGCAACGCCTAACGTTGCAACTCACATGACTAAGGGAATGTATGGATTAATTTTAGTTGAACCAGCTGAAGGTTTGTCTGAAGTAGATAAAGAATTTTACATAATGCAAGGTGAACTATACACTAGCGGCAACCAATTTTCAAAGGGACTGCAAAAATTTAGTTTTGAAAAAATGACTGACGAAAATCCGTCCTTCGTAGTGTTTAATGGAAAGGTTAATTCACTTGACGGCCAAATGAAAGCAAAAGTCGGAGATAAAATTAGGTTATTTGTTGGAAACGGAGGAGTATCGCTAAGTTCGAACTTTCATGTTATTGGGGAAATATTCGATAAAGTTTATGTTGAAGGCGGCTCGTTAATCAATGAAAATGTTCAGACCACATTAATTCCTGCAGGAGGCTCAACAATAGTTGAATTCACAGTAGAAGAACCAGGCAGTTATTTGTTAGTAGATCATGCTTTAAATCGAGTAAACAAGGGCGCAATTGGGGTTTTAGTAGTAGAAGGAGAACATAATGATGAAATTTATTCTCCCAAGCCAGGAGAAAATAAAAATACACATTAAAAGGTGATTTTGAAATGAAGAATTGGATTGCGTTTATTGCAGTAGCAGCGTTGTTTGGTGCATTAGCGGGGGCTGGAACAACGATGTTGTTTGAAAAGAATTCTTTCAAAGAATATTATTCAGTCGAAAACGCTGTGCATGTTAGTCCGCACGATTTTGTAGAGGCCAAAAAGAAAGGAGACTCTTCAACGTTGTTAGTTGACTTGCGAAGTAAAGGAGAATACGAGGCAAAACACTTAGCGGGTGCAGTGAATATTCCTGCAACCAGCATGACTAAGCAAGAAGTTTTAGATGCTTTCAATTCACTGCCTAAAGACAAGGAAATAATCGTTCATTGTTATGCTAGCAGTTGCATGCTTGGCCGACAAGTGGGAAAATTCTTAAGCGAAAATAACTTCTACGTCAAGGAATTAACCGTTGGATGGGCGGAATTGAATAGAGATTATTCCGATTACTTGGTTTCTGGAAGCGAAGCTGGATTAATTCCAATAAGCGAAGAAACAGCTGTTTGCAACGGAGAAAGCTTTAGTTGCTAAAATTTCTCTCCCTTTGTTTTATTTTTGACTTTCTTCTCGTAGTTTAAAAACAATAAATTTATTCTTAATTTGATGGAAAAGTACTTGACGAAAGAAGCAGTAATAGAAATAAATGAGTTAGCACTATCTAGCGAAGGCGAAAAATCTGTTTTACATAATAAAGGTGCATTAGTTTGTTTAGAAATCATGCAGGGCCGGTTTGAAAGAGAACAAAAATATGAAGAAAAAATATTCAAAAAGGCAGCATATTTATTAGAGAGATTATGTCAAGGTCATGCTTTTTTGGATGGAAACAAACGAACATCTTTTGTTGCAACTATTGCCTTTCTTTCTAATAACTTAGAAGGTACGTATAAACTTCCGCAGTATGATGAAGTAGTGGACTTCTTGAAAAAAATAGCACAAGGAGAAACAACTTTCAACCAGATTTATAAGTGGCTTAAATCAATATACATGAGAGTGGATTGAAATGAAAAAAAAAATCACGTATATTCCGTTAGACAAAGTACTGAAGGATGCGGAATCTTTCATGAAAACCCACAAGAAACTAATGAAGAAACTAGCCCAAAGCTAGTGTACGTGTCTTAAGTCTTTAACGAATTCTTCCGCTTTCTTTTCTTCTTCACGGACAAACAAGTGGTCAACGTGGTTTAGTGTTAAGATAACGCATTTCTCGATTACTTGCGGGTCAGTTAAAGGATGACCTGTTTCTAGCAATAAGTGTGCTTTTAATTTGTGAATTAAGTCAAGTGTTTCGCGAGAAACTTTAGTAGAAACTAGCCCGTTTTCGATTTTTTTTGTTTTCTTCATTTTTTCACCAAAACAATTAGTTCAATTAAGTATGAACTAAAATATACTTAGTATTCATAATATATTCCGTATATTTAAATGGTTGTTTCATAGAAATATGAACTATTTTAGGGTTGGGTTTAAGTATTTCTTTAACGTATTACTTAAATGAGTAGCGAATATTTTACTGGAGCAAATAATCCTCGCTTGTCCATTAGAGATAGTGGCCGAGACGAGCACAGAACACTTAATCCCCTAGATAGACAAAAAATTTATGCTCGCGATAAAGGCAAATGCCAAGTTTGCGGCAAAGATCTTGAATTGTTCGAAATCCAAATCGGACACAAAAAGGCTTGGCCTAGCGATGAGAAAACTATTGTTCAAAACAGTGTTGTTTTGTGTTACAAGCATTACCGCGTCCAAGGAAATTTATCATTACTAGAATTAAAGGAAAAACTGGGTTTTTCTGGCGAAAAAGAAAAAAAGAAGAAAAAACGCTAAAGTTCATAAGAATATGAAACTGGTGGAAAGATGAGCCAAATAAATCAGTGGATGGCAAATCACAAAATAATTAGCGTTTCATTAGTCGGAATAATATTTTTTTTAGCCACACTGTTCTTCTTAGAATTATCTGGAGAAAATTATTCGAAAAAAGAAATACTCATAAGTTGGCTTCCCGGAATGTTCGCAGGTGGCGCGACTCTGATAATAGGCTGGATAATTGAAGCTAAACCAATAAATTAGTTCACACTAATATGAACTAAAAATCATTCTAAAATAATGTATTAAAAATATCATTATAATATAACGAAAATAATGGAATTAAAGCAGAAACACCATTATAATAAAACAAAAATAGGGTTTGAACATGTTTTTGGTAAACAAGTTGTTTGGGCGGGCCCAAGTAACCCAAAAAATTCGCTACACACCATTACAATAAAACACCACGCGGTTTGGTTTAATACGCCCACCTAACTCGTTTTATCAAAACAATGAAACGGACAATACAATAAAACGAAAAACACCATTATGCTATTGTACGACCTCAAAAATTGGAGTGTTTTTGGGTAGTACTAAGCAATAAAAAACACCAAAGATAAGTTCATACAAACATGAACTAATTTTCGGGTTTTAAATATTTTAAAACAACATCAAATATTGCTTGTTTAACATACTTATCCATGCTTTTATTTTCTAATTCTTTCAAAGTAACCCACTCATGATTAGAATAAGTAGGATCATTAAGCATTATTTCTTGAGTTGGATTGTGCGAAAGCAAGAAAACAAAACGATCAGTTGGGACACCATCTATTGAAACGCGAACGGGTTGCGAAGATAAACCCTTAACAGTAATTCCCAGTACTTCTTTGAAGTGTTGTTTTAATTGAAACAAGTGTCGTTCGCGAGAAGCGATTTTTTCAGGCAAAACAAATCTTCGACCATACGAACCAGACAGTTTGCTTTTTTTCCTTAAAATCAATATTTTTCCAGTTCCAGGATTAAACAATACGCCGCTTATTTTCATTGCAGTAATTAAGCAATAAAAGTTAAAAAAACCAAAGATAAACTTAATTCATAGAAATATGAACTAACGGGCTATTAATCAAACTTAAATTCTTGACATCAATAATCTAAACAATGGATGTCGGATCAACTATTCACAAAGCAGTCATTATTCACAATAATCGCTTCTTAATAGTACGCAGGAAAGAAAAAGAAGGAGATATTTTTTCAAGCCATTGGGAATTACCAGGCGGTTCAGTAGAAGTAGGCGAAGACCCTCATACTGCGTTAAAAAGAGAAGTACGCGAAGAAACTGGACTCACAGGAATCAAAATCATTAAACAAATACACAAGTATGCATTTAGACATAAAGAAAAAACGAGAACAAAATTTATTCACTTGTGCGTTTTGCCAGGTCACTTGGATTCAATACACCCGGAAATTATTCACAGCGAAGAGCACGATGGTGCACGCTGGGTTACTTTAGAAGAATTTGAAAAAATGATGAAAAAAGAAAAAGTTCGTGAAAACTTGTACGACCGCCTTAAGAGTGGATTAGTAAAACACAACGAATGGCTTCAACAACAAAAACAAACAAACAAGAAAAAATAGTTTGGGTTTAAAAAATTTAACGCACTAATAACAAACGCCTTTTCAAAAAAAAAAACTAGCTAAAGCACTATAAAATTAGCAGTTAAACGGGATGAAAAAAAATAATGTTGCTAAAAATGGAACAATTCATGCTAACGTTCTTAATAGGCGTATTCTTGTATTCTTACGCAAACTACGGATTCGCAGTAATAATGGTTTCACTCACGTTTTTCTACTATTTCAACAAATAATAATAAATGAATTACCGGACGATAGTTAGTGGCGCTATTATTCATCCAGAAACAGGCAAAGTCTTGATAGTAAAACGAACTAATACTAAAAAACGCGGCGGAAAATGGGAGTTGCCTGGCGGAAAAATAGAGGTTTTAGCGGACGGAAAACTAAGAGAACGCCATGATGACGCATTGTTTAGAGAAATAAAAGAAGAAACTAATCTTGATGCCGAAAAACTATTACCACAACCAGTACACGACTTTGAATACGTTGATGGCGAATATCGTAGAAACTTTTACGTTTTTTTAACTAGGCCTACTGGAAAAATACGCGTCAAACTAAACCCCGAAGAACACACTAAGTACGCCTGGGTCGCTAAAAATGAGTTAACTAAATACGGCTTAAACTTAGGCTTCAGAAATGCAATAATAAAAGCATTCAACGCACACAAACAAATGCAAAAAGACTTTGAAGTTTAAACGAAAACTATCAAGAATAATCCGAGCATTAATAAGAAAATAAACGCCGCAAATTCAGTTGATATGTACGTCAGTATTGCTACTCCTAAAGGAATTAACAATAGCAAGAAAGGATCTGAGACTCCTAGTTGGACTACTTTGTTAGTTACGTAAACGCCGTAAAAACTTCCTAAGAAAAACATTAAAACGCTGAAAGTAACGAATTTTCTTAAAGTGCCAGCAATATAGTCTCTAAGGCTGTCGAGTATTTTACCAAACCAACTCATTTTGAATCAATAAAAATTAGACGAGAAACGCTTATTATTGTTTTGACTCAGCACTAGATTCAGTTACGTCCGGAGTTTCATCTTCTTCAACTTCTTTAGGAACAAAGCCTTTCTCGCTAGCTAGTTGTTTTAAAGCATCAAACCTTTCCTTTAAGGTTTTTTGAATAGTTACTTTAGCTAAGACTTCTTCAGAATGGTTTTGAACAAATTCGTCATAACCATCCTTAAAATGGCAAGAAAAATCAGGACACAATTGTTCTACTTCGCCAGGAGTGTCAGTTTTTACGGTATTGTGGTAAATTTCATTCAACCTAGCGTACTCGTATTTTTTACCGTCGCTTAACTCGACTAAACCCTTGTTTTCAGCACAATCATGCCCCCGGCATAAGCCATCGCTTCCAAGCAAAACACAAGGAGAGTATTGCTCTTTAGTAAAGTCTTTCTCTTCTTCGTTTAAAATTTCTTCTTGTGCTCCTGCTTCAAAGAATTCTTGACTCATGTGCAAGTTAGTGTTAATCGGCCGGTCGTATTCCGCGCTGACAGTAAAACCATCTTGTTCAACCGTCTTATGATTAGTAAAATAACAACATAAACTGCATTTTAAAGCAACACAAAAACTAGGCTTGTCCATTTAGTAATCTTGTACTCCAAATCTTATTAATATTATTGCAATACTTCAACGCCCGGCAAGGATTCTCCGCAAAGCATTGCTATCAAAGCTCCGCCAGCGATTGAAATGTGGGAAACCTTCTTCTTAGAAACGTTAAACTTGTCCAAGGCAGTTAACGAGTGCCCTCCACCCATTAAAACAAAACCTTTACACGAAGCTATTGATTTCAACACGCTTCGAGTGCCTAATTCGAAAGCCGGCTCTTCAAAAATGCCTTGAGGACCCTTGTAGTAAACGGTTTTAGCTTGCTGGATTGCGGAATCAAACAAGTAAGCAGTTTTAGAACCAATATCTCCCGGCATGCTTGATTCAGTGTTAGCTACGGAAGGCAATTGTTTTAGCAAGACTTCCAACCTAATGCCATCCCTGTCCTTTAAAGCAAAATCAGTCGGCAAAACTAGCTTATCCGAATACTTTTCTACTAGAGTCTTCAATTCAGGCAAGTTTTTAGTATAACCTTGTTGTTCAAGCCATTTCGACTTGTAGCCTAAATCCTCTCCTTTAGCTAACAATAACAATTCACCAATAACGCCTGAACAAAGAATCTTGTCCGCAGTGCCCGCGCTTAAAGCGTGCTTTAACAATTTTACAACATCATCAGGCTTCGACCCGCCTAAAACCATTACGTATGGCCTTTCAATGTTGGAAATAGCTTTAGAAATTGCTGCGTATTCTCGCTGCATTACTCTTCCAGCAAAAGAAGGCATTACTTTCGGGAAGCCAACAATGCTCGTCTGCACTCTGTGAGCAACAGAAAAAGCATCATCAACGAAAACATCGCACGCTTTACTCAAGCGAGAAACCATTACAGTGTTTTCAAAATTCTTTTCAACTAATTCCTCGCTATAAAAACGCAAATTCTCCAACAACAACGCCCTGCCTGGCTTCAATTTAGCAATCTCGCTTAAAGCGCAGTCCCCAAACAAGTCTGAAACAAACTTTACTTTCTTCTTCACGTGCTTTGAAAGCAATTCAGCGTGTTGTTCTAAAGAAACAAAATCCTTATCACCCGGACGACCTTGGTGGGCGATTATTATTACTGACGCATTTTTTTTCAATAATTCTTTTACGGTTTCAGAATGCGCAGCGAAACGCTCATTGTCTTGAACTACTCCGTCAATTACTGGCGAATTCAAGTCTAAACGCAGCAAAACGCGTTTTTCATTGAAATCAAAATCGTCTAAATTCTTCATGAAAAATCAAATGTTTAAAGTAATTTTTTGTTCTTCTTCTTTGCGTTCCGGCTGAGTAATGAATGACTCTGAATAATTTTCTTCAAACTCCCGCAGTTTTTTAAACAAGTAATAAAACACGACGTAAAACAACGCTATGGATGCAATCAAGAAAATCCAGTTGAACGACAACAAGAACGCAACCATTCCCAAGCTAACGACTAGAGTGTTTAACGCTACCAGCAAGAAGACTTTGTTTGGTATTTGCTTGTATTGGTCTGCGCTGACTATGTTTTTCTGGTAGAAAACACGAGATAGTACTAAAACGAATAACGCGTCAATAACGCTTGCTCCAAAGAACGCAAAAGACTTCAAGTCACTAGTATACAATTCTTTTAAGGATAAAGGAATTGATTGTTCTATAAAGAAAGCAATAGCCAAGAAAACTATTGGCTCTAACGCTATCAAATAAAAAGTTAAATTAGACTTCTTGAACATACATCAAAGAAAGGAAAAACAAGTTTTTAAGCCCATTCTACCTGGTAAATATAACGTGTACTACTCAATAGATTCAAAACAAGTTTTAAAAGACTTAAAAACCACAGAAAAAGGACTAACTACTACCGAAGTAGAAGAAAGAGTTAAAGAATACGGAAGAAACGTACTGCAAGAAAAAAACAAGACGACAATACTAGACATAATAATCGACCAATTCACTAGCCCATTAGTATGGATACTTATTGGTGCAGTAATAGTTTCATTTTTACTAAACGAAGTTACCGACGCTTTGCTTATTTTAGGAATAATCATCTTAAACACAATACTCGGCTTTTATCAAGAATACAGAGCCGAAAAAACTATTGAAGCATTAAAGAAAATAACAGGTTTGCAAGCTAAAGTATATAGGAATGGCGTAGAACAAAAAATTTCTTCAGAAGAACTAGTACCAGGCGATGTAATACTGCTAGAAACAGGAGATAAAGTTCCAGCTGATGCTAGAATAATTGAACAAACCAACTTACAGTCTCTTGAATCTGCTTTAACTGGAGAATCAACGCCAGTAGAAAAACAAGAAAAACCAGTCTCTAAAAGCGCGTTAATAGGCGACCAACACTCAATGGTGTTTTCTGGAACTAATATTGTTTCAGGACGCGCTAAAGCAGTTGTCTGCGCTACAGGAATGAGTACCGAAATAGGAAAAGTAGCAGCATTGATTTCCGAAAGTGAAGGCGAAACTCCTCTTCAAATAAAAATGGATGACTTAAGCAAAAAAATTGGCTTGATAGTAATAGGAGTCACGCTAATAGTTACTGCTGCAGGAGTATTACGTGGAGACGAATTATTCGAAATATTCTTAGTAGGCGTCGCGTTAGCAGTAGCAGCCATTCCTGAAGGCTTGCCAGCAGTAATTACCGTCGGACTAGCAATCGGAATTAATAGAATGGCTGGAAAAAATGCATTAATTCGAAAACTATCCGGAGCAGAAACGCTTGGTTCTTGCACAGTAATTTGTTCAGACAAAACAGGAACATTAACGCACAACCAAATGACGGTCAAAAAATTGTTTGTTAACAACAAAATAATCGACGTACCCGGATCAGGTTATGACCCCAGTATTTCATTCAAAACCAAGTCAAAAGAAGAATTGTTATTGCTAGAAATCGGTGCGTTAAACAACCACAGCAGATTGCTAAGAGAGCAAAACGAATGGACTGTTGCCGGAGACCCGACTGAAGGCGCTTTACTAGTAGCGGCTAGAAAAGCAGGATTAAGCGAAGAAAAACTATTGAAAGAAAAACCAATAACGAGCGAAATAGAATTCACTAGCGAAAGAAAATTAATGACTACAATACACGAAGACGTAGTGTATTGTAAAGGCGCTAGCGAAGAATTGCTTGCCAAGTGTGCATTCAAACAAGAAGACGGAGTAACTAAAAAACTAACAGATGTAGATAAGAAAGCAATACTAAAAACAACTATTGATTTAGCTTCAAACGGATTGAGGGTTTTAGCATTTGCTTTCAAGGAAGGCGATGTTAAAGAACCTGAAAAAAACTTGATTTTTGTAGGACTGCAAGCAATGATTGATCCTCCAAGAAAAGAAGTAAAACAAGCAATTCAAGAATGCGCGCAAGCAGGAATTAAAGTAGTAATGATTACAGGAGACCACTTGGCTACTGCAAAAGCAATTGCTAAAGAACTAGGAATAACTGGAGACGCCATAACGGGAAACGAAATAGAAGAGTTAAAAAATTTTGACGAAATAGTTGAAAAAATAGGAGTTTACGCTAGAGTAAACCCCGCGCATAAAATGAAAATAGTAAAAGCGCTTCAAGCAAAAGGCCACGTAGTAGCAATGACTGGAGATGGAATAAACGATGCTCCGGCATTAAAGCAAGCCGAAATAGGAATCGCAATGGGAATTACTGGCACAGACGTTTCAAAAGAAGCTAGCACCATGATTCTAGCCGACGATAACTTCTTAAGCATTAAAACTGCAGTTGAAGAAGGTCGTCGAGTTTATGATAATATTCGCAAGTACTTGGCTTACTTGTTTTCCGGAAACATTACTGAAGTACTAGTAATTTTCATAAGCATTTTATTGAATTTACCTTTGCCATTAGTAGCAGTTCAATTATTGTGGATTAACTTAGTAACAGACGGCTTGCCAGCTCTTGCGTTAAGCTTCGAACCAAAAGAAGACAATATAATGAAAAAACCCCCACGCAAAAAGAATGAAAGCATATTCAAAGATATGAACCACTACATTATTAGCTACCCATTGATTTTAACTGCAGGAATAATCCTAATGTTTGCTTCAACTTACGCTCAAGACTTAATGAAAGCCCAAACAATGGCATTCACCACCATAGTCTTAGCTGAATTGTTCCAAGCAATATCTGCTAAAAACCTAGACAAGCCAGTAATTAACTCCAAACTCTTCTCAAACAAGTGGCTAATACTAGCCGTCTTAGGATCATTTATTTTACAGCTAGGAATAATTTATACTCCATTCAACAAGTTATTTGAATTAACTCCACTTTCAATAATCGACTGGATTCCAATAACAATAATCGCTCTAGGTTGCTTCTTATACTTAGAAGTAACCAAGTGGTTCTTGCACCACAAAGTAAAACCAAACAAAAACCAATAAAACACTTAATTACACAAATATACTTCATGAAGAAAGTCAAGGACATAATGAAAAAAACCAGAACCATCAGCCCTGACTTGACTATAAAAGAAGTACTAGACATAATGGAAGCCAACACTTCATTCGGATTAATCGTCGAAAGCGAAGAGAAACCAATTGGAATAATTACAGACGGAGACTTGCTTTCTGCATACTGCAGGTACGTAGCTAATTTTTCTTACGAAGAAACAATAAGCAACGAGAACTACAACAAGAGAGTTAAAGAATTCAAGTCATTAAAAGCAAAAGACCTAATGACTCAACGCCCTAGAACCATTCATGAAGACGCCAGCGTCATCGAAGCAGCAGAAATAATCAAGAAATTCAAGTTCAGACGCCTAGCCGTCGTCGACTCTGCAGGAAAATACTTAGGCTTGATAAACCGAGTAGGAATACTCAAAAACGCATTCGAATGAAACCAACACACTTCGCAATATACAGAGAAGAACTACACCACGAAGACGAAGAAAACTATTTTTACGAAATCCACGTAGTCAACCCTAATAACCAACCCAACAGAGACAATCTTGTCGCATTAAAACCAATACCTAAAAAATACTTGGACGAAATAAATCAAACGATTGAAGAAGGCAAAAAAACTCTTCTTTTCAAAAAAGAACAAAAAACATTCAAGCTCGGATACATTGGTTACGAAATACTTAATTCTAAAGGAAGAAAAGAAGCATCCACTTGGTGTTATTACCCTAGAACAAACATTAATGCAACTATTGGTCGAACCAAAGCACGAAAAATAGGCACTTACTTAGAACGAGTCGTACTAAGCCATTTGATTAAAACAATTCCAGAAATCACTCACGCTAGTTCAAGCGGAGAACAATGGTCTTCAAGAGAAGAACAATTAGAACGATTAGGAATGAAAAAAGAAGGAACGAAATACATAGAACCAGTAAACAACTGGCTAGCTAAACTAAAATAATTCAATCCACTGGACATTGTCCTTGAGTCCAACCAATTACTTGCTCGTTAGTGCAAGCCAAACACGGATTATCATAATTCTGCGCACACGGGTACTTAATGCATTGAATTTGTTCAGGGTCATTCCAACCACACACTGGATTCAATTCCTTAGTACAACCAGAAACGTTTCGTTGATCAGGCGTGCAAAGCGTTTGTTTCGCAACGCATTCTCCAGAGTAATTAGTTTCTACTCCAGCGCACGCGGCTTGGCAAGAATTGCCGTAAGTATTGCCATCAAATCCACAAACAGGATCGTATTGAAGCGTACAAATGCACTTGTCAGGAGCTTCCTTTCTAACCTCGCAACCACAACCTGTTGAAGAAAAGAACGGGTATTTTCCTTCAACACACAAGAATTGAATAGTCTTGCATTCATCTAAATCGCGAGAAATATAGTTTCGGTTAGGTTCTTTTTCGTACTCGCAGCCACAACCGCAAGAATCGCTAAAGTACTCGCTTCCTTGAACGCATAGAAACTTTATCCTAGAACACTCATCTTGACTAAAACCAACATATTTCTTGTCAACTGAATCGTAATCGCAAGAAACAACCGGACACTCTGCAAACTCGCATGAAGGAGGAACTCGACCAACCGCCGAGCCATCTGGACAAATCTTAGCATCCTCAGTACAAGCAATTAAAGAAGGAGTAGGTTCAGGTTGATTATTAACACAACCGAATAACAAGAACGAACTAAAAACAAGCAGTAAAAACAACTTCAACCAAAATCACCTTTCAGCAAAGTGATTAAAGAAAAAAGAGTTTAAAAAACTAGTACAAAAACATCAGA
>JABWCK010000047.1 GCA_013360305.1 Microcaldota archaeon | reverse complement strand
AAGGAACTCTATGTCGTTTCAACACCAGCAGCCGTGACTGTTGATGGTGGTGCCATTGACCGAAGTTTTAATGGATCCAATGGTATTCGGAATGGTCGTAATCATGTTGCCGAAGCCAAGGGTCGTGATTTTGGTGTTACAGGACGACTTCAATACACAGGAGTCCCCGGTCTGCGATTGGGAACATCCGCCTTTATAGGGAACACAGGTCATGGGACAGATGCCGTTGGAGGCGCGCTGCTTACCATGCTCGAAGCAGATGCCAAATACAGTATCGAAGGAATTGAACTAGAAGGAGCACTCGCTTTTACCAATCTTTCCAACGCTCGTGAACTCAATACTTACCTTGTTTCCCTGGATCCGGCTTTTAGCAATTTTGCTGCCAGACAAATGCTGGGCTGGTACATTGAAGGAGCCTATCATCTATTTCATCATATCATGCCCAACACCAAACATGATCTGGTGGCTTTTGCTCGTTATGAAGATTTTAATACACAATTCAAAATGCCAACAGGATTTGCTTCTAATCCTGCCAATGATCGAAACACCATGACTGTTGGATTGTCTTACATGCCTCTTCCTCAAGTAGCCATCAAAACCGATTACATGTTCAACTGGAATGCCGCTAATGCAGGCGTTGATCAGTTTAATATGGGAATTGGTTTCTATTATTAACTCTCATCCTTGTAAAATGGTACTCGGGAGCCTCCTCGAAAGAGAAGGCTCCCTTCCTTCCTTGGATCCAAGTATAATCGTTGAACCTAAAAACGGCAGTTGTATTGCTGTTTCCAGGATCAAGATCTTGAAATTGTTTCAGATCGAGGCGGCGGGTCCTTCACCCGGAGGGAGGCGTACTTGAAGTACGTTGACCGACGGGTAATGCCTGCCAACAAAGAGCTGGAACAATGGCAAGAGATTGCTAGATTCGGTTACTGCCGAATCTAGGTTGAACATCTCTTAAAGTTTTGATACGAGTAGCCCCATGAAATTTTTTCTAATTGTATTGTTTGGACTTTCACTTTCAGCACATGCTGAAAGTGTTTACATGCGTCCTTCAGAAGCTTTAAAAATTATTTTTTCTCAATCCAAAGAAGTCGTACAAGACAAAAAACAACTCTCACCAGATCAGGTTGCAAGCATTCAAAAAACCATTAATTGCTTTAGCAATAAGTGTCTCAAGACAAGTAATCTTCCTGGTACCATCAATAATCTTGTTTGTTGAATACTTCAAGCTAAGATTGCTGGGAATATGGGTAGGCACGTTCATAGTAATCTGGCTAGCTGCAATAGTAACGACGATTTACGTCACCAAGCTAATAAAAGAAAAAGAAGTTACCCAAAAGTAAAAGTGAACGCCTTCAATCCTTTTCTTACCCTTAATTCTAAAGAGTGTTTTCCTACTTCATTGCCTTGAACTAACTCGTACAATTGTGAATCCTTTACGCTAATAGTTTTCAACAACTCTCCATCTAAATAAACACCGACGCTTGTTTCTTGATCAGCGCTAGCAACAAAGTAAACATTTTTTGCTTGATAATTAAACAATACTTTTCCATCAGTAATGCTCTCGGCATACTCTGGTTCGAAATGCCAGTCGCCAACTAAGTACAATGAATTATCTTTCAATGCTGAAGGCTCGCTGAAAGATTGCTTGCCTACTAATCCTTGCAAGCCATTAGCTAGCAACTCGTTTCTATCCGCTCCAAAATAAGTTTCAGGACTTGCCACATTAGAAGGCGCTTCAACACTTGGATTGACCATTCCGCTACTAATGGATACGTCTTCGTTTAGTTTTTGTTTTCTTTCGGCTAATAATTCTTGAATTTTTGCTTCAGTCTCTTCATAACCGCCTTCGCCAATGTGGTCGTAAACAATATAGCCATCAATATCGATCAAGTACTTTCTAGGCCAGTAACGATTACCGTATTCTCTCCAAGTAGAATAATCATTATCTAAAGCAACGGGGTATTTTATGCCGAATTTTTCGACTGCTTTCTTGACGTTGTCATAATCTTTTTCAAAATCAAACTCCGGAGTGTGTACTCCAATAATTTCCAACCCAGAATCAGCGTATTTTTCATACCACGCATTCAAGTATGGCGTGGTTCGCTGGCAATTAATGCAAGAATAAGTCCAAAAATCAATCAATACTACTTTTTTTCCAACCAAGTCATTAACGCTTACGCCATTAGTATTAATCCAACCATCAGGCGTGCTTAAATCAATTCCCCTCTCGTATTTTCGCTGTTTTTCAGCTATAGGAATCGCATCAACGTGCCGATCAATAAAACCTACTTCCTCCTGGCTTGAAACACTAGGCGTTACTTTAGTTGATTCGAAGTAAAAAATAACTCCACCGATTAATACTAACGCGATTATTAGCAATATAGTTTTTTTATCCATGCGCTTATTCTCCCAACAATACTGAATTCAATAACTCTACGTTCGCTATGGCTGAAAGTCGTTCAGTAAACACTAAAATGCCTAAAATAATCAAGACTATTCCCATAATGATTTGCAAGTACTTGAAGCTCTTTTCAAACTTTTTAATGAAATTAATAGCTTGGCTTGCAAACGCTCCAACTGCTAAGAATGGAATACCTAAACCAAGCGAGTAAGCGAATAACAATCCCAACGCCGAACCGGGTTGAGCGCTGGCTAGAGCGAGAATTCCTCCAAGAACTGCTCCGACGCAAGGAGTCCAGCCGGCAGCGAAAGCAGCTCCGAAAACAAATGACGTAACGTAACGAGAAGAAAATTTTTGCTTGACTTCGATCTTGTGTTCTTTCTCTAAGAATGACAACTTGATTAATCCAACTAAGTATAATCCGAAGAAAATGATTATTATGCCGCCTATTCTAGACAACCAAGATTGGGCGTCGTAAGCAACTGATTCTAAAACCGTGTTCAACAACACGCCTAATATCGAAAAAACTGCTGAAAAACCTAAAACAAAGAAAACACTAGCTAGGAATAATTCTTTTCTATTAGTGTTTCCAGAAATGCTTGTTCCTGCCAAGTAAGACAAGAAAGCCGGAACTAGTGGAAGCACGCAGGGAGACAAGAAAGAAACCAAACCCGCAATAAACGCGAGCACTAGCGTTACTTCAGCCATTTTTTAAACCACGGCTCCAATTTCAGTCAAGTACCTTTCCTTATTCCAAGAATCAGGGTATTTTCCAATTCTTTCACCATTCTTCAAGAAAACTTTAGTGTGTTGGTAAGCAACTCCAAATTCTTGAGCTAGTTGAGTTTCAAAAGAGTCTGTTTCATCATCTTTATAATTAACTCTAAAACCAACTACGTTTTCATAGTTTAATTCATTGAATGCTTCCTGCATTTTAGGAAATTCTGCCTTACAGATAGGACACCAATTAGCGTAAAAGTAAAGAACAACGATTTTGTTTGAAGCAATTGCTTTATTATAGTCTTCCTTGTTGAAATCCAACAATTTAGTAGTAGAACCAGCTAAAACCCGGCCTTGATAATTAATAGAATCAATAGTTACTGGATCGGTATCTTTTTCCATAACTTCGCTTACAGTGGCAGTAGTGCTTGGTATTGAATCAGTATTTTGGTTGTTGGAATTTATTTCTTGAACAATTTCTTGACTTACTTGGGTTTGAGTACAACCCAGCAATAGTACGCTTAAAACAAGAAGTCCGAATAATACTTTCACTTTTTAACCACCTGAAAAAACTAGTTCCTAAGGGTTAAAAAACTCGATCTTTAAGTGTTCAAACCCGCTCTTTCGACTACTTCGCTCAAAGCAGGATGAATATGCACGGTATCCGTAATGCTAGTAATTTTTCCGTTGCCTTTACGCATTACTACTAAAACTTCATGAATCAACGTGCTAGCATGCGGGCCAATAATATGACAGCCTAAAATCTTGTCTGTTTTTTCATCAACAACAAACTTAACAAATCCATTTTCTTCCTTTAACGCGGCACCCATTCCAGTATGCGAGTAATAGTATTTTCCTACAACGAAATTCTTCTTCAATAAACGAGCTTGCTGTTCAGTCAAACCAACGCCAGCGATTTGAGGACTTGAAAACACTGCATGAGGCATTGCTTTGTAATTAACTTTCTTCTTTTTCTTAGCAAACAAGTTCTGCAAACAAACTTCCGCTTCTAAATTAGCAGAGTGCTTGAACGCGTATTTTCCGACCACGTCACCTAAAGCAAAAATTCCTGGAACATTAGTCTCCATAAACGCGTTAGTCTTAACAAATCCGTGCTTGTCTAAACGCACGCTGGTTTGTTTGACGTTAGTTAACTCCGCATTTGGAGTTCGGCCAGTAGCTACTAAAATCTCTTCAACAACTAATTTCTTTAACGAAGTTCCTTGAATTAATGATAAAATTTTC
>JABWCK010000012.1 GCA_013360305.1 Microcaldota archaeon | reverse complement strand
ACCTCAAGCCAGAAGATTGTCCAAAAACTCCCCGAGACTATCAAACAGTCGAACAGTGGGTTGCACAAGGACTCTCGAATGACGAAATCTTTGAAAGGATGAGAAATAAAGAATGGCGCAGCAAAGCAATTACTTTCGACGGTACGCCTTACTGCGCCTCTTGTTCCCGATCTATTCGCATTCCACAAATCTGTTATGAGTGCGGACTACAAAAAAATGGAAAAGAGACGAATTGCTTTCGACATAGGAGTTACTTACAATACTCCAGTAAAAAAACTCAAATTAATACCAGGAATAGCAAAGAAAGCAATTACTTCAACCAAGAATTGTTCTTTTGATCGAACACACTTCAACAAATTCGGTGATTTTTCAATGAACTTCGAAGTAGTTTATTACGTGAATACCTCCGACTATAATGAATACATGGATGCACAACAAGAAATAAACTTGAAAATAACCGAAGAATTTGAAAAACAAAAAATCGAATTCGCTTACCCAACGCAAACCGTGTACGTAAAAAAATAAAAAACTTTTTAACTGATCGAACAGTTCTATTTTACACAAAAGGTGGTTTATTTGAATAAAACAGTTTTCTTAATAGTGTTCGGAATATTATTGCTTGGCTGCACAAGTCAACAAGTTCAATACCCTACGCCTCAGGCTACAGAACAAGTGCCGCCAGGGCTAATTCAAGAACCAGTCAGCGGCCAAGGAACGCTAGTAATAGCAGCTGCAGATAAGGCAGTCGATGTTAACTCAATAAGCCAATTCATTATTACTATCGATAAAACGGAAGTTAGATCAAAAACAGGAACTTGGACGACTATTTCAACAAACCCCGTAAACATTGAATTAATTAGCTTGAAGAATGATGAAACAAACGCGTTCTTAGGCGAAGCAAAAATCCCTGCAGGAGTATACGAAGAAATCAGGCTAAGCATTTCTCAAATTCAATTAATCGATTCAGAAAGCAATACTCACGAAGTAAAACTACCTTCAAACGAGTTAAAACTAAAAGGCACCACCATAGTAGACCCTGATTCTACTTCAACCGCTAGAATCGACTTCTTGCTTGATGAATCACTACACCAAACCGGAAACGGAGAATACTTAATGACCCCCGTAGTGCAGTTAGAAACTAGAAGCAACGCTGAAGCAAAAAGTGAAGGAAACGTTGTTTCAATAAACGGCGGAATTATTAGAACCAACCAAAAAATAGGAATGAACTTGAAAGGCGAAACAAAAGAAGGAGTTCAAGTACTAGTTGGATCAGAAGTAGTAGTCAACGATAATGGAGTATTCGTAATAGAAGGCGTTGAAATACTTGGATAAACATGTCCATGTTCAACCAAACAAAAGCTAAGACTCCTTCCGAGTACTTTAAACTAGTTCCAAAAGAATACTTGGCCGAGTTAAAACAAATAGACGCGTTAATCAAGAAAAACGCGCCTAGCTTGAAGCCATGCATTATAAGCGGAATGCTTGGATATGGGCCATACAAGTACAAGTCTCAAAGCGGCAGTGAAGGAGACTGGTTCGTTATCGGCCTAGCCCGTCAAAAAAACTATTTCTCACTATACATTTGTGCATTAACGAAAGAAGGAAAATACTTAGCTGAAGGATACAAGAAAGAATTACCAAAAGCCAGTATTGGAAAATCCTGCATTCGATTTACAAAACTAAGCGATGTTGATGAAAAAGTTTTGATTAAAATAATTAAAGAAGCAGTGAAACTAGGCGGAATGAACACGGTAAAATAATTAATTATCTCTCAAAAACATCTCGCTACTTATAAACTATTAAAGCCTAATAATTAAACAAAAAAAAGATTAGGTGTGAAAATAATAGTGCAGGAAATTGAACCATTAAATAAAGTATTGAAAGTTTTCGGAAGCGTTTGGAAGCAAATAGAAAAACCTAAAGTAACTGCAATAATTCCCGCATTCAATGAACAAAAAACTATTTCACTAATTTTGAAAGTATTAAACAAAACTACCGACATTGACGAAATACTAGTAATCGATGATGGGTCCACGGATAATACTTCTGCAATAGCTAGTTCATTTGGCGCTAGAGTAATAAAACACAAGAAAAACTTAGGAAAAGGCGCGGCAATAAAAACAGGCGTAGAAAACGCTAAGCACGAAATACTCGTCTTTTTTGACGGCGATTTGGAAAACTTCAACACTACTAAAGTAGAAGCCTTGCTTGAACCCATTTTATCAGGAAATGCTACTTTTGTTAAATCGACTTATTCTCCTGAAACCGGTAGAGTGACTGAAATAATGGCTAAACCCTTATTGAAACTGCTTTACCCTGAAGCGTCTTTCGCCCAACCATTAAGCGGACAATTCGCTGCAAAAAAATCCTTCCTAAGCAGAATAGACATTCCTAAGGACTATGGAGTTGACTTAATCGCGTTGCTTGAAGCAATCAAGAGCGGCGAATACATTACGGAAGTAGATTTAGGAGTACTAAAACACAGGCATCGTCCTCTGGCTGAAAAAAGCAGGATGGCTCAACAAGTAGCGGAAAAAATACTGCAAAACGCGGGCTTCCTGAAAAAACACTACGACTTGATATTATTCGACTTGGATGAAACTATTACTAAAGAAAAAACGCTAGACGTAGTCAGCAAAAAACTAGGTTTTCATGACAAGCTAGTAAAGTTGAGGAAAAAATACAAGAATAACAAGAAAACCGTTTCAGAAAAACAATTCTTGAAAGAATTAGCAAAACTATTCAAGGGACACACTAAACGACAAGTAACCAACGCGTTGGAAAAAGTAGAATTGAATCCTTACGCTGAAGAAGTAATAGCAATACTAAAACAAAGGCGTTTCGAAATAGTACTAGTAACTCTAGCTTTCAACCCAATAGCCGAATACT
Source organism: Microcaldota archaeon (assembly GCA_013360305.1). Lineage (GTDB taxonomy): Archaea > Micrarchaeota > Micrarchaeia > Norongarragalinales > Norongarragalinaceae > JABWCK01. Next base: position 18,699 of record JABWCK010000012.1, on the reverse strand, counting down.
TCTCCGAAAAACTCAAGATTGAAACATTCGTATCGCAAAAACTGCAGGAAAAAAACGGGGTTTACACTGGAAAAACAATATTCGAGAAAAAATATTACAGTAAAACCTGCGAACAAAACCACTTGCTATGCAAAGGAATAGTCTTACAAAAACTAGCTAAAAACAAAAAAATACCCTTAACAAAAACCGTCGCTATAGGAAACAGCATTAATGACGCGTGCATGTTCAAAAAAGCCGGCTTCGCTATAGCAATAAAAAACGACAAACTAGACGAGAAAACAATCGAGTCAGCAAACGTATGCATAGACTCATTGTCAGAATTATTAATACTAATAAATTAATGCTAGATTTTTCTTGAATCGTAAGCCCAGTGAAGCAATGCTTGCCTTTGTTTCGTGTGGCAAGAATAATCTCTTTTCCTGCAGGCTTTCTTCAATTGAGAAACATGCCGTTTTATTGCCTTCCAACGCTTTATTTGTCTAGCATCATCCTTACAGCGTCGACCCATAAAGTAACGACAATACCACTGAAACCATCCTCTCGGGTCTTCCCAATAAATCCACTTATGCTCAATCCATTCCTTCAAAGACATTGAAGCATTAACCTTGAAAAAATTCAAGTCAGGATCATGACGATTATGAGAAAGCTTTGCTTTCTTAAACCAAGTAGTCGGAAATTCATTCCTGCAATCAGTCATGTATTTTCCGCCAAAAACGCCTAATTCAAGCATTTGCTTAGGCGTTAATTCTGGCTTGAATTCGACATCAAAATTCTTTCCAACTGGTTCAGTCAAGTAATAAGCGTAATTCTTCTGCATCAAGTCGTTGACTACAATTTTTTTCTTCAATTCAAAACACCAATAAAATAGTTAAGAACTGAAGCAAAACCCACCCAAAACGCGTAAGGCACTAAAAGCAAAGCAGACTTTCTGCTCGTTTTATTAAAGTAATAAATGCTACCTAGAATAAACGCTTCCAGCAACAAGATTATTGCAAAAGCAAGCCATACTTCTCGTAAACCAAAGAAAACAATCGACCAAAACGCGTTCAAAACTAATTGAGCAAAAAAAACCATGAATCCAACCCGCTTGCTTTTTTTACTAACCCAGTAATAATAAAGAGCTAAAGCCATTAGCGAGTACAAGACAGTCCAAACTGGACCGAACACCCAGTTAGGCGGGTTAAAAACAGGTTTTTCCAAGCCAGAATACCACGTATCAATTGAAGAAGAAGTAAAAAAACCACCAATTACTGCAGCAGAAAAACAAACCACAAAACAAGCCAATAACTTAAGCCAATCAATACGCATTAACGCATTACACAAAAAGAGAATAAAAGCGCCCTGGGAAGGACTTGAACCTTCGGCCTGCTGATTTCTACCTTAGAAGGTTAACAGTATCGACTTTTATTTTTTTTATAAAAACAGCCGCTCTAACCTTCCAGCTACTCAAACGTTTTAAGGCGTTTAAGTTGAAACTGAGCTACCAGGGCACAGAATTATTTGAAAATCAAGATTTATAATCATTAAGTAAAGCTAATTTTTGCAAGAAAAAAGGATGAAAAAAGTCTACTTCTTTAATATATTTCTGTAAATTAGCATATCCCCTTATGCAGATCCGATGAATAGGCAACCAACCGTTTGAATACTCAGTACACCATTTAGAAAAATTAAAATTGTTTTTAGATAAAATGAAACAAACTTGTTTAGATAAAGATTGCGAAGTTGTTGAAAACTCAATTCTAGGATATAATGCGCCGTTCTTATTTTCTAAATAAAAATTTCCATCTGTTTCTATCAATCCCCTTAAACAAGCTAATGAAAGCAAATTATTTTCAAGAATTATTTTTGGAATAACTATATTCCTTTTAGGACCTAAAGGTAATCCTAAATTTTTCTTGAATTCAATTAACTCATCAGAACAAATTTGGAAACCATACACATCTCCAAAATCTCTCAGCTTAACTTCAATATGATAAAGAGACGAATAAAGACTTTTCACAACTTCATCAAAAAATAATTTATCTTTAATTTTATTTCCTCGTAAGGAGTACAGTCCTTTGTTATTGTAATAATTCATACTACCGTCACCAATATGGAGTCCAGTTTCATAAGCTAAAGCAGTAGTAATTCCAAAAGGCAGTAAAACTCGCATAAAAATAGAAAAAAAGGGAAATTAAAAAATAAAACTAGACGTGAATTCCGGTGGTTTATGGCAGGAAGTCTTTTCCGGCAATTTTTTCAGGCAAGTACGTACTGCTAATGTACTGCAAGTTTTTCGATGACAAAGACTGGATTTCCGCCTTGATTTTCTTGTCTAAGAACTTGTCAATTTCTTTCTGCCATGCTGGGTACTTGAACCAGTCATAGTTCTTCATTTCTTCAGCGCGCTTTATGTCAACGTCTTTAGCCTTGATAGTAACTGCCTTCAAGTCATAATGTTCAATGTCTGAAATGCTCATTCCTAAGAACTTCATTTGAGGACAACCCAATCGATCGCTTTCATGAGCTAAGGCCATGCTTCCGTACTTCATTGTTGAATAAATATACCAACCGTAAGGGTCTGCATCAGTCAAACAATAAATAGGAACTTTAATCTCGTCACTAATTCTTTGTAATAGCCTTCTTGCTCCACGCGCGGCTTGTCCTGCAGTCGTCATTAACAAGCACTTGTTTTTAGCCCAGTACTCGTCTTCGTTTAAACGATCGAAGATAGCGTTTTTTTCTGCTACTAATACGTATTCAATGCCTACGTCTTGGAACTCGATTTGTTCTACTATCGATGGAACGGCCCAGCCGCCTGAACCCATTTTGCTTAAGTCAATCTTGTCAACCTTATCACGAACTCGGTCTAAGACTACCATGTCACCAGCCATTCTGCCCTTAGGTTCGGCACGCAAGTGCAGTCTTTCACGGAATGTTTCTAAAGCGACTTCAAAGTCAACGATTGCCAAGTCTGATTCTTTCTGTTCATCAATAGTATCTTCCTTAGTTCCCTTGATAGTGTGTTTCTTTGCATAATACAAGTCTCGAAGAGTTGCTGTTAAATTATTAGCTAGCAAGTCTTTCTTTACGTATGAAGCGACTAGCATTGTCTGCATAAAACGACGAGCATGGGCTACGTTGAACAAGTAACGTTTGGATTTCTTGTCGCCTAATTGAATCTTCTTGTTTTGCTCATCAAAGAAAACATTATTGCTTCCACGAATAGGAATATCCAAGTGAGGGTTTTCTTGTCGGTTGATTTCAGCAATCAAGTCCTTGCCTAAGACCTCGATTTTTTTAGTGATTTCAAGGATTTTTTCTTCGCGAGTTTTTTCAGTTTTTTTAACCATTTATCATGAACCTTCTTGAATTTCTTCTTCAGTTTCTTCATCCAATTCTGAATCTTCTAATCCAGATTCTTCTTCTTGGGTTAGTATTTGAGTGCGTATTTCAGCAATTTTTCTTAATTTTTCTTCCAACGTCTTCTGGTCTTCACCAGTAACGTCTTCCAATGATTCAGCTACTTCTCCAATGTACTTGAAGAATATTTGCTTTCTCTTCTCAGCATCTTCAGCTTTTTGCAATCCACTCAAGTAGAGAGAAACATCTCGAGCTGCTTCCATTAAAGCATTTCTTATTTCGGCAACGATTTCTTCTTCTGGAGAAATAGCTAGTTTTCCAGCGCCAGTATAAGGAACGTACACTGAAACAAAGTTAACGAATAAACTAACAGGCATTGTTTCATAATTCTTTAAACTATAACGACCCCAATCAATAGTTTTTACTCCTTCAGTAATAGCGTCATTTCCAGCATCAAACAATAAAGGCGTTCGGTTAGCGAACCTCATTACTTCAGCTTTAACTCCATCAGAACCCGCCTTGCCCCCGTAAGCAACAGCTGCTTCAACTAGGAAAGGAATTCCGCCTCGAAAAACTCTTGGTTTTCTTTCAATGACTTTCAAGTGTTCTGGTTGCAGCAAGTTTTTCAAGCTTTTTTCTAATTGCTCAGCACCAATCGGTACTAGCGTATCCAAGTCAGGGTTGTAGAATTTTATTTTCTTGAAAGAATTAACGATTTCTTCAGCATCCTTCCACTCTAACTTCGAGGGATGTTTATCCAAGTCTAAGTGGGGAAGCAAAGCCTTCAACTCGTTTAATTTATCGTTAGAGAACTTTGCTAGTTCTCCAGTCAAGAATGAAGATACTTTCCTAGCTTGAGTAATGTGAGCCATGTCAATCAAGTCGCTAGTCGTCAAACCCAACGGGTGAGGTTGAACAGGCTTAGCTTTAGAAGGAATAGTACTCGAAGCACGGGGAAAAACAGTTACTTCCTTGTTTGGTTCTATTAGCGTTAATTGAGCATGAGGATTCGCGATAGCCGTCCTCCTCAAGTATTCGTATACGCCGTACTCGCTGCGGTCGTAAGAAACTTCACTGAATTCAGCTTCAACTCGCAATCCTTGGAATTTTCCAGAATACTCTTTTTGGTTTGACAAGACTGGAATGTTTTTCTTGACGTCAATAGTCAAGTCAGCTTCCATAATCTTGTAATCGCCAATGGAGGTTTTCACGTGGATTGGTTTGCCGGTAGTAATTTGAGCGAATAACGTAGCGTAAGAAGCACCAATTCCTTGTTGTCCGCGTTTTTGTTCTCGATTCAAGAACTTAGTTCCAGACAACAATTGGCCGAGTGCTTGGCCGACTTTAGTCTTGGGAATACCAGTACCATTGTCTTCAACTGAAACCCTCAAGTGGCCAGCAGCCCAGTGCGCTACAATCCTAGCACCTTGCCTTGGGGGAGTTTTCTTGAAGGAAATTACTCTAAACGAGTTTTTTCCTTTCTTTTCGTACTTGATAACGTAATCAGCACCCCTAGCTACTTCAATGCCGTCAACTTTAATAGCCAGCGTCGCAGCTCTAGCTATTTCGTCATCAATTTGAAAACTTAAAGTAGTGCCGTCCCCTAAACCAACGTCGGTTTCTCTTGGGCTAGCAGATAAGGATTCTACTTCAACAGTGATTTCTGGAAGTATTCTAGCATCTTCGCAAGCATCTAGAGAGTTAGTAACGTATTCGTGGACTATTGTTGTAAGCGACCTAACTTCTCCAGAGTAGCCAAGCATTTGCCTGTTCTTCTTGAAGAACTCTGCTACAGAGTACTCTTTGAATTGCTTCTCAATATCTGCACTAGTTTTTGCTTCAACATCAGCCATTTTTTTGCAACTCTAATCAATAATTTTAAAAAAAAAAACGCAACTCTCTCAGGTAGAAAAAAATAAGGCAGTAATAACTTAAATACGCTTCGCCACATTAAATGCCGTGCTTTCTCTTCTCTAAGAAAGCGTAAACATTAGTGTGTTTTTTTCCTTCAAGCAATTGCTGAATGCCTACCTTGGCTGCTTTAATGTCTTCAAAACCACCAATCAAGCCAATTTTAGTTCCGCTAATAGAAATCAAAGCACCACTTAATTCTTGAAGGGTAGACTTAGCTTTTCCGTCAGTGCCAATCAACCTAGCCTTCAATAAAGCAATCCTCTTAGGACTTCTAGAAACTACTTGTTCTAAGTCGATTACTTCCAAGAAAAAATCATCCTTCAACAACTTAAACGCCTTAGCTGGCTCGAAACCCAAACAAATTGCTTTGACAACTTGCTCGGCAAAAAACTCGCTCCCGCCTTCGCCTTCAATGTGAAGAACCCCTTCCTTAATTATCGACTTAGACCCAGCGCGTGCATCAATATCACTAAGCAACTTGTTGCCGTTCTTGGAAAACATTAACACTCGACGAGGCTCTAACTTAATCAATCTCATAACAATAACTAGGAAGCGAGAAAATAAAAAACCAATTACAACGGAACTATTACGGCTAAAACAAACGCGTTGCTAGCAGAAAAGCTTACTTTACTAGTTTGAGAAACGCCAACAGCGTCTCTCTTGTTTAAAGTTTTTCCTTCAACTACTGCTTCGCCTTCAATAACGAAAACAAACACTCCCTCACCCTCTTTCAAGGATAGAGTAGTAGTCGTTTGCTTGTTGAATTTGCCTAAACAAACCTTAGCGTCTTGGTTAATCTTTAATCCTTCACTAAAGCCAGCTATTACCGTGAAATCGTTTTCTTTCAACTCGTAAGCAGCTTGATTGTATTGAGGCTTGATTCCTTTTTGTTTAGTTTCAATCCATAATTGAAACAATTTAGCCTCTTCTGTTTTTGAAGCATTGAATTCTGAATGAATTATTCCAGAGCCAGCTGACATTGCTTGCACTTCACCGGGCTTGATTACTCCAGAACCGCCTGAATTGTCTTTATGCGCTAAAGCTCCTTGAGTAACAATCGTTACAATCTCCATATCCTTGTGAGGATGTGAAGGAAAACCACTTCCTCCAGCAATAACGTCATCATTCAATACCCTTAACTTCCCAAAACCCATCCTTTCTGGGTCGTAATAATCAGCAAAGCTAAAGCTGTACTTAGTCTTTAACCAACCATAATCAGCCGAACCACGCGATTCCGACTCAAACAATTCAATATTCATATAATTAAAAAGAAGAAGGAAAAATAAAAGACAGAGAGTTTAAGGCAGCCAAGGTCTTGCTACGAGTAACTTGATGTAGAATAGTGGCGAAAAGAATTCCTTCTTAGCCTCCTCGTTAATCAAAGTACCAGCGATGAAGTCGCGGATTTCAGGATTGCGAGCTGCTTTAGCCACTATTAAATTTAATAGGAAGGTGTTTCTTCCTAGTTTTTGCATTTGGTATGAAGTGTTTAATTCTCCTGCAATGATTGACCATAGTTTCTTGTCGTATTCGCTTAAGAATTTTTCAGAATAATCTCCAGCCTTCAATGCTTCAACTGCGTGTTCTCCTGCAGTTTTTCCTGAAAGCATTGCGTTGCCTATTCCTTCACCAGTGAAGGGATCAATTAGTGAAGCAGCGTCGCCAACTAGCATGAATCCATTGCCGTGGTTTTTTCTGTGGAATGAACCGAAAGGAAGATTCCATCCTTTGACGTCAGAAGCAGATCCTTCTTTTCCAGTGACTGGGTCAACGATTTTAGCGTTAGCGAATCTTTCCTTGAATAATGGACTGGACTCGATTGCATTAAGCATTGCTTCCTTCAAGTTGATTTTGTGTTTAGCCATGTCAGTCTTAACCATTCCAACTCCTACGTTAGCTAAACCGTTTTCCATGGGAAAAATCCAGAAGTATCCAGGCAAGATTTCAGGAATAAAATGCAATTCAATATTTCCAGTCATTCCAGTAATGCCATCATAATATGCTCTAACAGCTAGGCACCAGTGTTCGTCTGGCAGCGTGCTTAAGCCCATTTTGTTTGCTACTACAGAAGTTGCACCATCTCCGCCGATGACGATTTTTGCGCGGTATTCTTCTGGTTGCTTGGTTTCGTTGTTAATTCCTTTAACGCCAACAACAAAACCATTTTCTACGATTACTTCAGTAACCATGAAGTTTTCTTTCACAGTAGCGAATTTTTTAGAGTTTTGGAATAGTATGTTGTCGTAAACCATTCTTCGAGAACAATAACCGTTGCGGATTTGCTTGTGGCTTGTTCCGAATGGGATTTCTACTACGTCTCCTTTTGGTGATGAAAACAATACTCCAGTAACTAGCCCATGTGGGTTGGCTTCAACTACTTTATCCAAGCCTAGTTCTCGCAATACCGATAAGGATTTTCCTGAAATAGCGTCTCCGCAAGTCTTGTCGCGGGGAAACTTTGCTTTCTCTAATAATAATACTTTTTTTCCTGCTTTTCCAATAAAAGAAGCAGCCGTGCTTCCGCCTGGACCGCCGCCTACTACTATGACATCAAATTCATTCAAAATAAAATCACCTTAAGAAAACGTGCTTTAAAATTAAAGAACGAATACAAATTTAAAACCTTTATTGGCTGGCTTCAGCCTTTTTTTGAAGCCTCTTCTTAGTTACTTTTAACGCGAAAAACAATTCTCCTTCCAACAACGCTAAGTGTTGAGTAATGTCCTTAATAGTCTTCTTCAAGTCGGGTTGAATATTGTATTCTAAAGCATTTACTCGGCGGTTTGTTTTCTCGATTTCTTGAAGCAATCGCTTTATAGCTGCTTCAGTCTCGGCAATCTTCAACACTAAATCCGTAGCTTCTTGAAAACGCAAAATAGCATCATCCAATTTAGCACTCGATCCCTCGATAGCGAAAGCTAGTTCTTTTGATTGAATTGTCTCATCAATCTTAATCAAGGGAATGCGTACGCCCATAATGTTCTTGGATTGGACGGCTAGTTCTGGAGTAGCGAAAGCACTCAAAGCAAGAGTTTCCAAATAAGTTTTTCCATGAAACGCTTCAGCAATTGCTAACGCCTTGTTGGCTTCAATTACTTTAGCGTTCAACTCATTCCTCAAGTTCTTCGCTTGCTTTACGACGGCAAAAAACTCTAAGACTAAAGCGTCTCGTTTTTGCTTTAGCAGAGCATGCCCTTTCTCTGCCAGCTTCAAACGCTGCTTAGTATTCAACAACTCCATACGAGTTGGCTTTACGTTTTCCTTCATGATAACTTCACTTTCGGTATTTCTTGCCGTATTTTTCGTAGTGTTCTGGTTTGACTCTCTTTAATTCTGATTCTGGAAGCATTGAAAACAACTCCCAACCCAAGTCTAAAGAATCTTCAATAGTTCTATTCTCGTTCTTGCCTTGGTTGACGAATCTTTTTTCAAAAGCGTCAGCGAAAGCCAAGAATTTCTTGTCTCGCTCTCCTAAAGCTTCTTCTCCAACTACTGCGACTAAGTTCCTCAAGTCACGACCTTCTGCGTACCCAGCGTATAATTGGTTAGATACTCCAGAATGGTCTTCTCGAGTTTTAGCGTCGCCAATTCCTAAACTCATCAATCTAGATAATGAAGGCAATACATCGATGTTGGGGTATATTCCTTTCCTGTGTAAATCTCTCGACAGCACGATTTGTCCTTCAGTAATGTATCCAGTCAAGTCAGGAATTGGGTGCGTAATGTCTTCTTCAGGCATAGTCAAGATAGGGATTTGAGTAACTGTTCCTTTCTTTCCAGCGACTGTTCCTGCCCTCTCGTAAATAGTTGACAAGTCAGTGTACATGTAACCGGGATATCCTCTCCTGCCGGGTACTTCTTGTCGAGCAGCAGCGATTTCTCTCAACGCGTCGCAGTAATTCGTCATGTCAGTTAAGATGACTAGTACTTGCATGTCTTTCTCGAAAGCCAAGTATTCAGCGGTAGTTAACGCAAGTCTTGGAGTTAACAATCGTTCAATGGATGGATCGCTTGACAAGTTCAAGAATAACACGGATCTTTCTAAAGCTCCGGTTTTTTCAAAGTCTCGCATAAAGAAGTTGGCGTCAGCGTGAGTAATACCCATGGCTGCGAATACTACTACGAAGTCTTCTTTTCCTTTTACAGTAGCTTGTCGAGCGATTTGTACTGCTAATTCATTGTGAGGCAATCCAGCGGTTGAAAAGATAGGCAACTTTTGTCCACGGACTAACGTATTCAAAGCGTCAATGGTTGAAATACCTGTTTGAATAAAGTCGCGGGGTTCTTGCCTAGAGTAAGGGTTAATGGCTGCGCCGTTAATGTCGATTTTTTCCTTTGAAATAATTGGTGCTCCTTTGTCTATTGGTACTCCTGCTCCGTTGAATACGCGTCCAAGCATTTCCTCGCTTACTGGCAGCCTAAAAGTTTCTCCAGAAAAACGAATTCGGGTTTCCTTAGTGTCGAGTCCAGTAGTTGAACCAAACACTTGAACCGCGGCTAAGCCCTTGCTTGATTCTAGTACTTGACCGCGTTTTTTCTCGCCATTAGGCATTATTATTTCTACAGTCTCGTTGTAAGCAGCGTCATCTACTCCTTCAACGTAAACGATTGGACCGAATACTTCTCGAACAGTTTGATATTCTTTTATAGCCATTTTTAATAAATCACCTTGAGAATGAAGAATCAATGTTCTTCACTATTTCCTTGCATTCTTTTTCTACATCCTTGTCAGGAACGCGCTTTAAGCGAGCAATCCTGTCTTTTTCTTTTGAAGAAGTTATTTTTTCAAAAGCAACTTCTTGTTCTAAGCCGCTTAATGCTTTGTCGTAAAAGTGCAAGATTGTTGAAAGCATTAATTGTTGTTTCTTCAACGAACAATAAGCGTCGACTTCATCGTAAGCGTTTTGTTGAAGAAAGTCTTCTCTAAGCATTTTAGTCACTTCAAGCACGAGTCTTTCTTTTTCAGGCAAAGCGTCAGGGCCAATTAATTGCACGATGTTTTGCAACTCGGCTTCTTTTTGCAATAAATTCATTGCTTTAGAACGCATTTGCATGAAGTCTGGAGAAACGTTAGCATCAAACCAAGCATTCAACTCGTCTTGGTATAACGAGTAACTCCTCAACCAATTAATGGCAGGGTAGTGTCGCCTGCGGGCGAGAGCAGCGTCTAGTGCCCAGAAGACTTTAGTAATTCTAAGCGTTCCTTGAGAAACTGGTTCAGAAATGTCTCCACCAGCGGGAGAAACTGCTCCAATTACTGAAACGCTGGCAATATTGTCTTTAGTTCCTTGAACTACTACGCGGCCAGCTCGTTCGTAGAACTCGGCTAGTTTCCTACCCAAGTAAGCAGGGTATCCTTCTTCTCCAGGCATTTCTTCCAAACGACCAGAAATTTCTCTCATGGCTTCAGCCCATCTTGAAGTAGAGTCAGCCATTAAAGCAACGTTGTAACCCATGTCTCTAAAGTATTCAGCAATAGTAATTCCCGTATATACTGAAGCTTCTCTTGCGGCAACAGGCATGTTTGAAGTGTTAGCAATCAACACAGTCCTCTCCATTAATGGCTTTTTAGTGCGAGGGTCTTCTAGTTCAGGGAATTGAGTGAGTACTTCAGTCATTTCATTACCGCGCTCACCGCATCCAATGTATACAATAATGTCAGCGCTAGCGTACTTTGCTAAAGATTGTTGAGTAACTGTTTTTCCACTACCGAATGGTCCTGGAATAGCTGCTGCTCCGCCTTCAGCGATTGGAAACATTGTGTCTAAAATTCTCATTCCAGACAATAATGGCTTTTCAAAAGGCTTCTTTTCCTTAAAAGGACGAGCCTTGCGTACAGGCCATTTTTGCATTAAAGTAACTTTTTTTCCACTAATTACTGCAACTTCATCAATTACAGTGTATTTTCCGGACGAAATCGACTCGATTTTTCCAGACACTCCGTTTGGCACGAGTATTTTGTGAACAATGTTGGTTTCTTGAACTGTTCCGAGAACGTCTCCGGCTTTAACTGAATCGCCTTTCTTTGCAGTAGCAACGAATTCCCACTTCTTTTTCCTATCTAAAGAAGGAACGTCTACTCCTCTTTCAATGAAAATACCGCTTTTTTCTCGAATAACATCCAACGGTCTTTGAATACCATCGAAAACGCTCTTCAACAATCCAGGCCCTAACTCGACTTCCAAAGGACTGCCGGTCGATTCAATTGCGTCGCCTGGTTTTAATCCTGAAGTGTCTTCATAAACTTGAATACTTGCAGTGTCTTCTTTTAACGCAATGATTTCACCCATTAATCGGTCTTTCCCTATTCGAACGATTTCATTAATTTGAGAACCCTTCATTCCTTTTCCTACAATCAAAGGACCAGAAATCTTAGCTAGCATACCCATTCTTCGTCTCACCACATTCAATAAAAATTATTTTAGTTCTATTCCAATAGCTCTCTTTATCAAGACTGCCAAGTCGCTTGATTTTTCTGAACGACCATCTTTTCCTGGAACAAACACGACTACTGGCTTGCTGGAATTTTCTAAAGACTTCAATGATTTTTGGCTCAACCAAGCACTCAAATCTCCAGGAACAATCAACAAACCAACGCTTTCGTCGCCCAAAGCAGTCGCTACTACTTCGTCAGCGTTTTCTTCAACGCACTCAAAGGAGTGGACTCCAGCGAGCTTGAAACCTAAAACCGATTCAATCGGCCCAACTACTGCTACTTTCATAAAAAATCACGCGTTAATCGCGAAAACATAATCATTCAATTCAGGCATTGAATACAATTTCGAGTAAGCAATTTTTCTAATATTACCCAACTCGACTTGCTTCAAGTAAACAAAACCAATTACTGAAGAAAAACTCATTACGCTCAAGCGAGTTTCCTTGAGGATCTTGTTAACTATTTTTTGTTCAACAATTACTTCAAGCAAGGCCAAACTGTTTTTAGCAATTTTTTCTTCATCGCTAGACAACTTGTAGTGTTGAATCATTTTTTCAACCGCAGTATCAAAACCATTTTCTTTCAACGAATTGATGAACGCGTTAGAAAAGAATGTTTTAACTTCAACGCCTAGCTTCTTCGATCGCAAAATCATCATTGCATTCAAGAATTCTAACCTAGAAAAAATGATTTGCTTGGTTTGAGGATGATCTCCTTTTCCAGCTAGTGAAGAAATCTTTGCATAAAACGCTTTGTCAATATCCTTCAACAACACCCTATAGTCTATAGGCAAGTCCTTAGCTGCGGCTTTAGCAGAATCACTATTCGCATCCAACTCGATTAGTGAAACGAATGACTTCAAGTCCGCCTTGATTAAAGAATCATACTCGCTTGACCCGTTTAGCAAGACCAAATCATTCAAGGAAACGTCTTGTCCTAATGCTTTTTTTGCGACGATTGTCTTCAAGTTTTGAGCGTGGAATTCACTGAATACTAACTCAAACAAATCATTGTGTTTCTTAGGCAAGTATTTTTTGATTAACTTCAAGCTGGAAACTAACTCCAACCGCAAGGCTTCCTCGATTAAAGCAATTCCTTTGAAGTTTATTGACGCGTCAACAAAAGAACGCTTTAAGTTGGTTTCCTCAAGCAATTCAATCATTTCATCAATAGTTTTCACTACAATCAACTGTTTGAATAGTGCTTCAGGGAGCAGTTTCGACTCCATTGCCTTCACGCGCGTATTCAAGTACGCGTACTTTAAATCCAAACTATTTTTTCAACTCTTTTTTCTTTTTGCTAGATTTTGTTGTTTTTGGCGAAAATAATTCTTCAAAAATTGCTTGTTTTAATGACTCGCTTTTTTCCTCAAGCAATGCTTCAAAAGAACTATTTACTCGAATTCTTCCGTCGCTCGAAGCAATTATTACTCCGCCGATTGAATCCAGTACTTCACCAGTTTTTCCGAGTTTTTTAGCCATTGCTTGGTCTTTCTTGTTTGCTAGTATTACTCCATCTTGCCCTAAGTCTTTTCTTGCGTTAGAAACTAGTTTTGAGAAAAACTTTTCATACTCTTTCGTTGAAGCAAAATCCTTGAATTCATTCTTTAATTCAACGAAGACTTCATCAACGACTTTGTTTCTAGCATTGCTTTCGAAAGAACGAGCTTCCAACCTAGCGGATGCTAAGTGTTCAGCTTTCAAAGCTGAAGCTTCAGCTAACGCTTTTTCTTCTGATTGTTTTGCTAAAGCACTAGCTTCAAGTTTTGCTTTTGCTAGAATTTCTTTAGCTTCCTGCCTGGCTTCAGACAAGACAACCGCAGACTGCGTTTCTGCTTTATCTAAAACATCCTTTTGTAATTCATGCAAACCCAATCTAACAACCTCTACAACCTAAAAAAACGTTAAAAACGCTTTTTTGGAGAATGAATAACACCTTTTTAAAAAAAGGGTTTTTCAAGTGGTTAAGATCAAGTAAGCGACTACAGTGCCGAACAATACTAGAGTTTCAGGCAATGCAAGCATGATTAAGACTTGAGTTTCTTTTCCGTCTTTCTCAGCCATTAAGCCCATTCCAGCTGCTCCAATGTTGCTTTGCACCCAAGCGGTTGCGATAGCTCCTACTCCAACTGCTAATCCAGCAGCTAAAGCGACTAAACCGGTTTCAATTCCTGCCATATTTCTTTTTTCACCTTTTTTTCAAAAAACTTATTTTCTCTTCAAGGGAGAGAATGATTCAGCTCCACCCTTGTAAAACTTGGAAAAGAATTCAACAGCATGCAACCTCAACGATTGAATGCCTGACTCGAATATACCTAAAGACAAACTAACTACGTGTCCAATCAAGAAGAATATTAGCGTTAAAACAAACATTACGATTGCTAGAGGATCAAGTGAAGCAACTAATGCCAAGTCTGGTTTTAACTGGTTTACTAATCCCGCAATGATTACTCCAGCTAAGCCTAAAGCAGCAATCCTCATGTAACTCAACAAGTTAGAGAAGTAACCTGGAATTTCAAACAATCCAATTACTCCCTCAGTGTATAACAAAACACCTAAGCCAATTAGCGTTCCGTACAATGCTAATTCTGGGCCAAAAACTTCAGCATAATGTTTTATTGACTCGAAGAAGACTATGTCAATGCTTTGAGAAATCAAGAACACCATGCTTATGCTTAGCAACAACCATCCACCCTTAGCTAAAGCATGCTTGTAGTGGTGGTGTTTGTAATTATTCCATATTGCTAGAATGAATCCTAAAGCCAAGTGAAGGAATCCAAACAACACGCTTAAAGCAAGCAATTCTTGCACTCCATGAGGGTCAGCTCGGTGAATGAATGGTTCAATGTGAAAACCAAATACTTCTTCAAAACCAAAGAACTCAAAGTAAAAGAATCCGAAAATAATCGTGAATACTCCAGAGTAAGTCAAGATTCCGCCTGCATCGCTGACAAACTTGTCCTTAGCCTTCCACCTGATAGCTAAGCCCATTAATACTAGGATTAATCCGTAACCAATGTCTCCTAGAATCATTCCAAAGAATAATGGGAAAGTTAACGCAACGAAAATACTTGGATCCAACTCGTCAAATCGAGGAACTGAAAGGAATGACATGAATGACTCAAATGGCCTTGCTAGAGTTGGATTATTGTATTCGGATGGAGGCAAGTCGTTTGAGTCAATTTTTTCAACTAAAACTTTGTTAGAAAACTCTTTTTCTACAGAGTGCTTCAAATGAGAGTAGTCTTTTTCTAAAACCCAGCCTTCAACTGAACACAATGATTCGGTAAAGCCAAATTTTAAAGGCAACTCGCTTTTCCTAGCTAGCAACTCGAAGCTTTTTCTTAAGAAAACTATTTCGCTGGAATTCTTTTCAAGAAAACCGCTTAATTCAGTCTTTAAGTCTTTTAATTCTCTTGAAGCATAATCCAATTGTTTTTGAACGTCTGAATAGTCTTGAGAAAAAGTTTTTTCTATTCTAGGAATATTCACGAATCTTAAAGCTACTCCCTTCAATGAAGAAAATACTTTATCTCGATCTTTTTTAGGAAAAGCAATTAACGCATAGCTTCCGAATTTATAGACGCTGGCGTTTTTTAGAGTAAAGTCTTTCTTGAAATCGAAACAAGCGTATTCAACCAACTCGCTTTCTGGCAAGTTGAAGTCAATTTCTTTAAACAAATCCAATTCTTTCAATCGTTCCTTAAATGAAGAAATATTGGATTCAAGTTCTTGAATTCTTTTCTTTGAATCGTCAAGAAAAGATAGTTCTAAAGACTCAAGCCTTTTGCTTAATTCATTTAAAGGCAATTCTTTGCCTTCGATTTTTGTTTTTATAGCGTATTCTCTTTCGATTGCTCTTAAAGAAATTAAAGCAGAAGAAACGTCATTAAAAGAAGTCAAAGGCTTTCCTTCGCCTAATTGTTTGCTCTTCTTTACGTGAATCATGCCGAAATCGTACAATTCCTTGACTAGTTTTTCAACGCTAGCGCTCGAGCAAGTGACTCTAACTTTCGACATTGGCTTCATAGAAAACATTTCAAAAAAAAACTACTCAATTAACAAAGGAAAAACTTTGGATGCGATTTTTTTAGCATCAATGCTTTCAAGAGAAGATGAATCTTGTTCTGCTTTCTTTAACAATTCTTTTCTTTCTTTTTCTACATCCTTCAAAGCAGCAGAAACTAGCTTGTTTCTGTTTTCTTCAGCGTCTTCTCTAGCTTTTTGAACTAATTCGTAAGCTTCAGACCTGGCTTTTTCTAGCAAGTCAGTTTTCTTGACTGCTGAAGACTCAATAATTTTCTTAGCCTCAGCTTCAGTGTCCTGAAGATGCTTCAACTCACTAGTAAACTCATTTTTAATAACGTGCTTCATACTAACCAACCCAAAAAAATATTCTGTATGATATAATAATTGCGAAAATCGTTTTAAATGTTATTATCTCAGAAAAAAAGTATATACGCGATATTACTTTCAGTTATCTTGTTTTGAAACAAATCCAAAAACTTATTATAAAAATTAGTTGTTAAAAATTAGTACTAATTTATTGAAAGTTAGTTTTGATCAAACTTTTCCTAAAAGTTTGGGGTGGTTTATAGTGGATTACAAAGTTAAGGATATTTCTCTTGCTGAAAAAGGACAAAAAAAGCTTGATTGGGCTACGCATAATATGCCCATTATTGCGATTATTCGCGAGCGTTTTAAGAAAGAAAAACCATTTGCGGGAAAAAGAATTGCTTGTTGTTTGCACGTAACTAAAGAAACAGGCGTCTTAATGCTTGCCTTGAAGGATGGAGGAGCAGAAGTATCTTTAGCAGGGTCTAATCCATTATCAACTCAAGATGATGTTTCTGCTGCTTTAGCAAAGAATGGAATTAAAGTATTTGCTTGGAGGGGCGTCAACAATGAAGAATACTATGAGTGCTTGAACCATGCTTTGGAAATAAAGCCTCATGTTACTATTGATGACGGCGCTGACTTGGTTAACTTGATTCAAACCAAAAAACAAGACTTGCTTAAGGATATAATCGCCGGCCAAGAAGAAACTACTACCGGCGTCATTCGCTTGAGAGCAATGGCTGCAGACGGGGCTTTAATGTATCCAGTAGTTGCAGTCAACGATACTCCAACCAAGCACTTGTTTGATAACCGTTACGGCACTGGACAGAGTACTATTGACGGAATAATTCGAGCCAGCAACATACTACTAGCAGGAAAAACCTTCGTAGTAGCGGGTTATGGCTGGTGCGGCCGAGGACTAGCTAGCCGTGCTCGAGGCATGGGCGCTAATGTTATAATAACCGAAATTGACCCAGTTAAGGCAATCGAAGCTAACATGGATGGTTTTAGAGTAATGCCAATGATTGAAGCAGCACCAATTGGAGACGTTTTTGTCACTGCAACTGGCTGCAAGGACGTTATTTCAAGAAAACACTTCGAAGTAATGAAAGGAGGAGCTATTCTAGCAAACACTGGACACTTTGATGTGGAAATAAACGCTAAAGAACTGCGCCAAATGGGTTCAAAAGACGAAATACTAGACAATGTTGAAGTAGTCACGTTGAAAGACGGCAGAAAAATCTTTTTACTCGCCGAAGGAAGGCTCGTTAACTTAGCTGCCGCTGAAGGACATCCTAGCGAAGTAATGGATCAATCGTTCTCAGACCAAGCACTAGTAGCGGAATGGATCGTTAAACAAGGAAGTAACTTAGAGAAAAAGGTTTATGACGTTCCTAAAGAAATTGACGACATGGTTGCTTTGCTTAAATTAAAAAGCGAAGGAATCAAAATAGACGAACTAACGCCTGAACAAGACAAGTACTTGAACGACTGGAGAGAAGGAACTTAAACCCGTTTTTGATGAAACTTTTAAAAAAAAGTTTCAGAGAAAAGGAAATTAGTAAGGAGTTCCTTTTTCTCTTTGGTTTTTTAACGCTTCAGCATACCACTCTAGTTCACTCAAAAAACGCTTGATTCGTTCAGGATAAGCTTTTCCTGCTTCAGTTGGTTTTCCTTCATCATCGAAAGAATCTTGTACTTTGCCTATTGGAAAAGCGGAAGGAATAGCCGGCATTCCTAACTCTGCTAGAATAGTTCTAGAATTTTCTGCTGCGCGAACGCCTGCAAAACTACCTGCCGAGTAACTGACTATTGCTGAAGGCCTCCAAAAGAATTCTTCCAAGAAATAGTCAAGCAAGTTAATCAAAGCAGGAGGCATAGTGCGGTTGTATTCGCCGGTCACTATAACGAAAGCATCAGCTTTCAAGAATATTCCTGCTAGTTTTTGCAAGTTTTCAGGAGCCTCGCCTTTAGCGTATTCCTTGTACATTTTATCCAAGAAAGGAAGATTGTAATCTAAAGGATCTATTAACACGACTTCATGGCCGCGTTCTTTCAACTCATTTTCTACAAATCGAGCTGCCTTAATGCCTTGTCGCTCTAAACGAACTGAACCATAAATTACTGGAATAAACATTTCTAACCACCTTCTAAAGTAAGGAAAAGAATAATGAAATAAAATAGTTCGGTTTAACTAATTACATGTCTAAACCGGAAAAAATCACAATAACGATAACTAAACAAAAAGATAAATACCACCTAAGCATAGACACGCCAATACCTGGACGAACACAAAACAGGAAAGTAAACCAAGTACTATCAAACCTTAGAGAAGCATTAGGCACTATCAGCTTTCACATTGAGTCGCGAGAAGTACCGAACGTAAAAATCAAAACAAAGCTTCCTGAAGAAGAAGTTTTTAAACACTTAATCGAATTACATAAAGAAAGAAGGGATTTAACTAGAGAACAAAAAATAGAGTTAGCTATTAGTAAGTTTTCAACTAAGTGACTTGAAGAAATTTACTAGGTCTTCAAAGTTTCTCGGCAAGTAATCTCCATCGCGCCATGAAAACTCGTATTCTCCCGAAACAAAATAATAATTAGCGCCGTCAAGAACGGTTTTTTGAGTGTTTAACTTAATGTTTCGGTACTCGACGTGGTCTACTAA
>JABWCK010000011.1 GCA_013360305.1 Microcaldota archaeon | reverse complement strand
ATACGAAACGAGTAGGCATAAAGATTATTCAATGAGAAACAAGTTAATTTTAACGGGTGTTGTGAAATGAAGATTGGAATTATTGGTTCAGGAACGGTAGGTAAAGCATTAGCTGAAGGATTTTTGAAAAATAGCCACGAAGTAATGATTGGTACTCGCGATGCTTCAAAACTATCCGAATGGCTAGTTAAAAACAAAGCCAAGACCGGAAGCAATGCTGAAGCAGCAAAATTCGGGGAACTAATTGTTTTATGCGTTAATTGGCACGGCTTGAATAATGCTTTAGAACTATCTGGTAAAGAAAACTTTGCTGGCAAAATAGTTATAGACGTCACTAACCCTTTGGTATTCGAAAAACAAGGAGAAGCACCCAAACTAGCGTTAGGCTATCCAGAGTCAGCTGGCGCGAGAATACAAAAAATGCTTCCAGACAGCAAGGTAGTCAAGTGCTTTAACATCGTTACTGCTAAGTACATGTGCAATCCCAGATTGCAGGAAGGAACTGCAGACATGCTTGTTTGTGGCAATGACGCTGAATCAAAGGAAACTGTTTCAAAAATCGCTTCAGAATGGGGTTGGCCAATCCACGACTTAGGCGGAATAGAAAACGCTTACTTAATGGAGTCAATAGCAATGGCTTGGATAGTTTACGGCTTCAATAACAACCACTGGACTCACGCGTTCAAAATACTGCAAAAATAAATTCAGCCAATCAAGCCTTGTTCCAATAATACTTGGAAAGCAATAAACACAAAGTAAGCAGCAATCAATATTACTCCCTCGCGGCGAGTAATGATTTCTCGCTTGCTCTCATGCTTCAAGAACTGCAAGGTAATCAAAACCGCCACGATGCTAGCTACAGCGCTAGTAACCGCGATTTGCGGAAACTCGAATTTTACAGGACTAATCAAAGCAATTACTCCCAAAGTAAGCATGCAATCCGCTAAAACATTGCCGTAAACATTCCCCAAGCCTAATTCGCCATGCTTGTGGCGGCTAGCCTTCAAAGCGAGAGTAAACTCAGGCAAGCAAGTTCCTAACGCAAGTATTATACCAATAAAAATCAAGGGAATCGAGAAAGCAATGCTCAAATCATGAGCCGCTTGCGTAATAATATTTCCCGCAATCAACAACACTATCAAGCTAGCTGACAAAACAAGCAAGTCCTTAACTACGCCGTTCCGTTTTACTTTAACGCGAGAAACAGGCATTGGCGGCTTGTTAGTAGCAATAATAAACGCGTAAACAATAAAACCACCGACTAACACTACTCCATCCAATTGAGACAAGACGCCGTCTAAAAAGAGAATTACCGGCAAACCCAACGGGAACAAAAACCACTTCAAATTATCCCTAGTTTGCTTGTGCAAACGAATATTGCCCGCAGTCAATGCAATCAAGCCAACTATCAAAGTCAAGTCAGCAACATTAGAACCCAACACTACGCCCAAACCAAAGCTGGACTCATTGCTCAACGCCGAATTAACACCTATAGACAATTCCGGAAAAATAGATACTATTCCTACAACCAGAAAGCTAATAACGAACTCGGACACGCCAAACTTTCTAGACAACTTAACTAAAACATCAACAGCAGCATCCGAACTCTTAAGCAGCAAAAAAAACCCTATTACTACGAGCAGCAAATCAAGCAAAACCAATTAAAACAACTCAAAAAACATTAAACAAGACAGTCTTTTAACTATCCCTCTAGCAAAAAAAATTAATCAAACTTTAATTTTTGGTAAAGCTTTTTCAGCAGAAAAAGGTTTTGTCAGACGCTATCAGCCTCATCACTTTGTTCAAACTTCAGTGGTTGTTCAAAATCGTCATCATCCTATACTTAATATGAATTCAACGGTTTTTTAGGCTTCTGACTTGACTGCTAAGGCAAACAACAAGTCGCTTAGCCGGTTAATGAAAGCAAAAACTTCTTTCCTAATAGTTCCCTGCCTATATAAGGGAGTCATTGTTACTTCTAATTCTCGGCAGCGAACTCGCGCTTCATTAAACCACAATGAGGCTTCTTTTGAGAAGCGAACGAAATTCTTCAACTCTACGCCTTGTTCATCAATCCATTTTTCTAAACTAACAACGTCTTCTGATACAATAAAGTCGTTTACTTTCTGGCCAGTTCCGTGCAAAGAAACTTCTCCTCCAGTCTGCCATAATTTCTTTTGCACAAAATCAATTAATTCACTATTAGCAGGCGAGTAGTGTTTGCAGAAATCCAAGCTAGCCTGCAAGGAATCAATGCTTCCGTTTAATACTATCGTCCAGTGGTTTTTCGGAATGCGGCGGCCGGCGTAATCACTCGTTTCTCCTTCATCCCCGCCACGAGTATACAATTTCATTCTCTCCACTCTGTTTTTGGTTTAAAATTCTTTAATTTAGAGTAATCAATAAGTGCTTGAGTATCGGGTAGACTGGAATCAAATTCAATTTTTAAACTGGGATGTTTTTTAGATAATTTTTGAAGAGCTTTTATAGAATAACTAGAAAGACCAGTTGTAGTTAGTTCTTTTTTAGGATTATAAATAAAATCAAATGCGTGTGCTAATAATTCTTCAGCAGGAGTACGCAAATGTTTTTTATGAAAAGCCCGCAATAAACTAATATCAGCAGTAGAATAAACTGACGTTAAAGTATCATTAGCGAAAGTCATGTGTGCAACGGGTTTTTTACCTGCCATCAATACTAATTCTACAAATGAAGGGTCTTCTCTAGATTGTTCGTTTTTAGCATCGACCGGCACTCTAAATGCTCGACGTTCTATAAGATCTAAAATCCTTTTTTGTTCTTCAGTTAAAGAAGAATAATCTCTAACGTGCCAGTCGAGTTCCCTTGGTTTTCGAGCAATTACCATTTTATTAATAAAAATTGGAAAGGAAGAGATTTTAAGAGCAGCCGCTGGTTGAGCCGCAGTCTTCGCATACGCCGCAGGAACCATTGCGTTTTACTCTCATTGAACCGCATGACGCGCATGGTTCGCCAATGTATCCCTTGGCCTTGGCTTCAGCAATGGCTTTACCCGTTTCATCCAAGTCGTCTTTCAAATCAATTGGATTCAAGACTTGCTGAGTGTGTCGAGCTTCTCTTTCTTGCAATTCCAAGTCAACTGGCTTGACTTGCAAGAAATCCGTTCGACCCAAGTACTCATAGCCTAAAACCCTAAACACGTAGTCTACTAGCGAGGTAGAGGACTTAATGTTTGGGTGTCCTTGCACCATGCCTGCTGGGTCGAAGCGAGTGAACGTGAAGGAATCCACGTATTCTTCGAGTGGAACGCCGTATTGCAGTCCTTTAGACACTGCGACTGCAAAGCAATTTAACAACGCTCTGTAACTAGCTCCTTCTTTGTACATGTCGATGAATATTTCACCCAAGTCGCCATTCGGGTATTCGCCAGTGCGTAGGAAGATTTTGTGTCCTCCAACGCGTGCTTCTTGAACGAATCCTCTTCTTGAAGAAGGTAGTTTTCGTTTTTGAGCCATTACTGCTTCGTGGACTTGTTTTGGCCCAATTAACTCGTTAACGTGTTCTTCGCCGCTAGTTAAATCTAGTTCGTCTTCTTCATCATTGCTGGCGTTTAATGGTTGAGACAACTTGCTACCATCCCGGTATAACGCGTTTGACTTCAACATTAATTGCCAGGATAGGAAGTATGCTTTTTTGACGTCTTCAACACTGGCGTTTTCAGGCATGTTTATAGTCTTGCTAATAGAACCTGAAATGAATGGCTGCGTAGCCGCCATCATTTTAATGTGGCCTTCATAGTTGATGAATCGCTCTCCTTTCTTTCCGCACTTGTTAGCGCAGTCAAATACAGGATAGTGTTCTGGCTTTAAGTGAGGAGATCCTTCAATAGTCATTGTTCCGCAAACAAACTCGTTAGCGGAGTTGATTTGTTCTTTAGAGTAACCCAACGCCTTCAACATGTTGAAGGATGGATTGTTTAATTGGTCGTCTGAAAAACCTAGTTCTTTCTTGCAGAATTCCTCGCCTAAAGCGTATTTGTTGAAGGCAAAGGAAATGTCGAATGCATTCTTTAATCCTGACTCGATCAAGTCTATTTTTTCTTGAGTGAATCCTTTTGACTTGAGTGAAGAGTGGCTTATTGACTCGCATCCTTCGAGAGTTCCGTGTCCTACGCAGTAAGAAATTATTTCTTGAATTTCTCTGTCAGAGTAACCTAGCTTGGATAATGCTTGAGGTACTGATTGGTTTACGATTTTGAAGTAACCGCCGCCGGCTAGCTTCTTGAACTTGACTAAAGCAAAGTCCGGTTCTACTCCAGTAGTATCGCAATCCATTAACAAACCAATTGTGCCAGTTGGAGCGATTACTGTAACTTGAGCGTTTCGGTAACCATGCTTCTCGCCTTTTTCTAACGCTTCATCCCAAACGCTTCTAGCCGCCACAACTAATTCTTGAGGGCAATACTTGTCATCAATACCCATTGGAGTAATAGTCAAGCCTTCGTATTCTTTAGGAGCAGCGTTGTAAGCCGCTCGTCGGTGGTTTCTAATTACTCGAAGCATTGAATCACGATTCCTCTCAAACGCACGGAACGCGCCTACTGCACCAGCCATTTCAGCTGAAGCAGCATAAGACTCTCCGCACAATATTGCAGTCAAAGCTCCAGCCACAGAGCGCGCTTGAGGAGAATCGTAAGGAATTCCTTGAATCATTAACAAAGTACCCAAGTTAGCGTAACCCAATCCTAGAGTTCGGTAGTCAAAGCTTTTGACTGCTACTTCCTTGCTTGGGAATTGAGCCATTAAAACGCTTATTTCTAACACGATAGTCCATAATCGAGTAGCGTGTTGAAATGCTTCGACGTTGAATTTCTTGCTAGTAGAATCATAAAACTTTACTAAATTCAACGAAGCTAGATTGCAAGCAGTATCGTCTAAAAACATGTATTCTGAACAAGGGTTGGAGCCGTTAATTCGGCCGTCAATTGGGCAAGTATGCCACTCGTTAATAGTGTCGTCGTATTGTACTCCTGGGTCTGCGCTAGCCCAAGCAGCGAAGGCAATCTTGTCCCACAAGTCAATGGCGCGTACGGTTTTAGAAACGCTGTGGTTGGTTCTATTGATTAAGTCCCAGTTGGAGTCGCTTAAGACTGCTTCGATAAACTTGTTCGATAATCGAACAGAGTTATTGCTGTTTTGGCCTGAAACAGTGTTATAAGCTTCTCCTTCGAAAGCAGTAGAGTAAATTGGAACATCAACACTAGTTTTCCCCTGGCCAACTAAATCTAAAGTGCGCAAAACATAATTCAACGGAACATTGTCTTTCAAAGCATTTTGAACTGCTTCCTTCAAAGCCTTGTTCTTCCTCCACTCAGTAGTTTTCTCGCGAACAGCAACACTCATTATGTTAGTCAAGTGCTTGTTGTTGGCTTTGCTACCTGCCACTAAAGCAGCGACTTTCTGTTCTTCCTTCATTTTCCAGTCAATAAATTCTTCCACATCAGGATGATCAACATCAACAATAACCATTTTAGCTGCTCTTCGCGTAGTTCCGCCTGACTTGATTGCGCCAGCAGCACGATCATAAATCCTCAAGAAACTCATTAAACCCGAACTGCTCCCGCCACCAGATAACTTCTCTCCCTTAGCACGCAAGTTTGAAAAATTAGAGCCAGTACCCGATCCATACTTGAACACTCTAGCCTCGCGAGTAACTAAATCAAAAATACCCCCCTCATTCAACAAGTCATCGCGAACTGATTGAATAAAACAATTGTGAACTACAACTCCATTGGCTAAGAATTTTCCGCTCTCGGTTTGTATGTCATAAACCGTTTCTTCACCTACATACTCAATATCTGAAACCGTTTCTGCAGAAATTGTTTGTTTTTGTTTTCCAAAAACAGTATTATTTAGTAAAGCGAGTTTCTCTTTTTTATCTTCGGAAATAAACCCAATATTTTCTTCAAATTTTAATCTCTCGGAATAATAAGCAATTTCCACATGGAACTGCGGGTGTCGATCTTCTCTCGAATCATTGCAAAGACTAATTCGAGAATAAATTCCCATGCTAAGTAGTAAAGTTTGTACTTGATGAGCTAGTTTTTCAGAGATAGTAGTTAATACTACGTCCCCCGAATTTCGGTCATCTCCACTGCGCATTCTAACACAACCGTCTGCTTGGAAAAGTGCCCTTAAGAACGCTTTTTGTTCTTGCGAAGAAGCAGACAAGATTCGTTTGGGTACTGATGCGCTTAAAGAATTTTTATTTAATTCGTATTCTTTAACGAATTCTTGAACGCTTTTAAAATCTCTGCGAACAATTCGGTATGTAGGGCTTATTTCTTTTTTAGTTGTTACTGTAAATCCGCCGAATACTTTTTCGAAAATACTCGTTACTTCATCAAATTCTTCATCATTAATAGTAACTACGCCAAGCATTGTGGTTTTTCCGTACACGCCATAATAGCCATCTCCCATAATCCAACCAGCAATGGAAGCCTTCGCTATTTCTAATTGAGAAGTCGCTTCGTATTGAACAGACCCATTCCCGTTGCTTACTTCCACTGCATTCAATAATTCGTTTGTGTTAGCTATTTGCTGGACTTTAAAGCCCAAAGTTTTTTCAAGTTCAGTCCACGAGAATTGAGAATTAACCGTCTTAGCAGCAAACAAGAGGTGGTCTCCAGTAAACTCTATATAATTACCATTAGCCAGAGTTGCGCGGTAAACCTTTTTTATTCCATTTTCTTTAACCGCTTGAATTTTAACGAATTTTTGGCCATCAAAAATCTTTAAACCAACCATGTTTTCGTCTACTATTTGACCTAACTCTAAAACACCTTTTTCAGTGAAAAGCATAGTATCATACCTGCCACAAGCATGAGGTTGGCAGTGAGTATAAGCGTCAGTGCTCTCTGTTAGTTTCTGCGAGTCAGGATCAACATAGTAATGACCTTGAGCTTTACCCGTAATATTGTAAGCCCAAGCTAACCCCGTATTAAACCATTGAGGAGAGTTAGGTGCAGAATACTGATTCAACAACATAAACCTCAACTCGTCTTCAAAAGCTTGAGCGTCTGAAACTGAAGCAAAATAACCATACTTTTCACCCCAGTAACGCCAGCAGCCAACCAACCGGTCGACCACTTGCTTGACAGACTTCTCTGAACCCAGAACAGGCTTGCCATCTGCATCAATCAAAGGCCTGCCGTCAACGTCTAATTGAGGAACACCCGCCTTGCGGAAGTATTTTTGAGCTAGAATATCAGTAGCTACTTGACTCCAAGAACTAGGTACTTCAACATCCTTAATCTCAAAAACAGTCGAACCATCCGAGTTTTTTATAACAGACGAACGCTTTTCGAAAATAGCAGAATCATAAGGAGAAACGCCCTCTTGAGTGAATAATCTATCAATCCTTAAACCCGTTTGTTGCTTAGATTTGTCTATAGTAGCGGACTCCATTTAATCAATCACCAGTTAAAACCATTCTAACTTCACCCAAGTTGTTAGCTCGAGCAATCTCTTGGCCAGACTCATCGAAGAAAATAACAGTTGGAAGAGTCATTACCTCATGCTTAATCGCTTTATCCTCCTCAATAGTAGCGTCAAGCCACTGGCCGGACAAAGCTTGCTTTGATAAAAAGTCCTTAACAGGCGGACAAGAACTACAATAAGAAGAAGTGAAACCCAAAAAACTCTTTATCAAACCAATCCCCCCCTAAAGCTAAAGCTGACTATAATGAAAAACTGCCTTCCGCGCTAAAACCACAACCAGTAGTATTTCGACTCATTTCAAAATACTACGGGTAGTTTATTGCGTCTATTTCTTACTCACTCGTTATTTATAAAGCTTTATGCGGTTTTTTGCCGGTGTTCATAAATTTTGCTTTAAGTATTCTTCTAGTGCGCGTTTGGTTTGAGTGTTTTCTTTCTTGAACCTTGATAATTTAGAGTAATCACGAGCGTTAATGCGTTCGAGTTGTTTTATTGCCTTTTCTCCTGATGAAACGTCTAATTCGACTAGTTCGTCTAATAATTTTCTCTCGCGTTTCTTGAACTGCAGCAATAACAATCGGGCTTTAGCCACGTTGCCTAATTGTAGTGAGGACTGGATTTTTTCTTGCGCTTCTTGGCGTTCTTGGTATAAAGCGCTTAATTTTTTCGAGTGTTCTTGAAATTCTCGTGACAATGGCTCGACAGCAGAATTCCCTTCGGCCATGGAAAGCAAGTTTTCTCCGACTTCATAGTGTTCGAACAAGGAATAAACTGACCTGCTGAAGTACATTATCGCAACTAGCGTGTAAAGCAACGGGAAAAACACTATGAGCAAATCGTACTCGGCATAGTAAACTGTTAAAGTAACTACCAATCCAATTAAGGACAATAATAAGCCAGTAAAGACGCTTGATGCTGATTGAGCAGTTAGCTTGGAATGACTCTGCATTGAGGGGAAGGCTTTAAGGAGCGTTTCTTCGCAAGAATTCTTCACTAATACTCGTAACTCGTCAATGCTCTTATACAAAGGCCAAATA
The DNA here is from genome assembly GCA_013360305.1 of Microcaldota archaeon. Taxonomy (GTDB): domain Archaea; phylum Micrarchaeota; class Micrarchaeia; order Norongarragalinales; family Norongarragalinaceae; genus JABWCK01. The sequence goes on along the minus strand of JABWCK010000011.1, from coordinate 13,093 downwards.
ATTACCGGCAGCAGCAATAATCCTATCGAGATTTGTCTCGGAAGCAAGGGCAGGAACGATAAGTCAACTTGCTGAGTAAACAAAGTAGAAACGTAAAAAACCGCGAAGACTGTAACCAAGTTCAATACTATTCGTTCTATAGAGGAGTAACCGCTTTTTGAAGTTCCTGAAATTATTCCCTCGAATTTCTCGCCTATTGACTTGGAAACCCGCAGAGTAAAGTCTTGGAATGATTTCGGGTAAAAAGAATAAAAGAACTTAGCTATCTTATCACCATTGTCATACAACTTAGGCGAAATAAGGGTCGACACTATAGTCAGCAAGAAAGCTAGTGACGATAGCGTAGCATAATCTTGAACAATGTCTTTAGCTGCAGTCGCAATAATTATAGAAAACTCGCCTATAGGAATCATCAACATTCCTAGCTTCATTGACGACTCAGGCGACAAGCCAACTATAGGCCCAAATACGCCGTAAGAAAACAATTTGGAAATAACGTAAGCCACAACTAAAGCAAGCAACAACCATAACACACTTAACCCAGGCACTGTAACAGTCGCGCCGAAGCTCACGAAAAAGAACAATATAAAGAATTCCCGAATAAAACCAATTTCTCTTTTTATTCGTTCACCGTAAGGCGTTTCTGCTAAAGCAAACCCTGCAAAGTACGCTCCCAGCGCAGTCGTCAACCCAAGCGTTCCGCCAAAGAAGGCTACGAGTATTCCTACACCAATCGCGTACAAACTCATTTTGTCTGCGTGGCCCCGCGCGTCCAAGTAATTAATCAAGAATCCAGACACTTTGCTTATGACGAAAAACATTGCTATAACAAACAACAACCCGTCGAAAATGGTTTTCTGCAACGGAGCAGCCGAAGGCGCTAGACTTGAAATGAATACTAGCACTAGAATAGCGAAAAAGTCTTCCAACACGAGTATAGAAATTCCTGCGCGTGGCTCTTTTTCCTTGATTATTCCACGATCCATGACGAATTTTACCACCATGACCGTGCTAGTCGCAGTAAGCATTGCGCCGATTATTATAGAATCAACTAATTCGAATCCGAAAAACCTAGCTACCAAGAATGCCAACGCGAACGGCGTAGCCATTTCCACGCACGATAAAATAAAGGCAGCCAAGCCTGATTCCTTGAATTTTTTTATCGACAACTCTAAACCCAAGTAAAACAATAGCAAAAGAATGCCGATTTCGCCGAATAATGGCGCGATTCCATGGCCAGGCACTAGGAAGTTGAATACTAGCGGGCCTAGAACCACTCCCGCCAAAATATATCCAATAGATGAAGCAAACTTTAGCCGAGTGAACAATTGGCCCAAAATTAAAGCAACGAATACCACTACGCCGATTTCAATTATTCCAAGCGATATTTCACTAGACAATAAACCAAACATTTAAGCAAAGAAATTAATGAAAAACTAAATAAAAAGCAATCTAGTGAAAAATAACATGAAACCACATGAGCACATGCGATTAGCTATTCGATTATATGATTCAGTTGCTACAGGAATAGAAAAAATTGACTTAGGACGCACTAAGTTAGAGCCTTTTGTTTCAACGCTCAGCGAACACGAAGAAGTACGTAATCGAACAAATCAAATAATTGAAGTTCTCAAAAAAAACAAGCTTCCTACTCGACTAACAAACCACGTAGTAATAGGCGTATCCGGCTTGCTGCCGAACTGGACGCTTCGCGGGTTTGGTGGAGGAAAACAAGTTACTTTTGATTTTTTTCCAAAAAAAGAACACCAACCGCCATATTTAGCTGCAGATAAATACACTCAAACAATACAAGGCACGGTTGGACACTTGTCAATGGAATTAAACGGGAGAAGCGCTTACATAAGCCAGCTTCAAGGAAACGCTAGCGAACCAATTTCAGCACAAATACGCAGGCATTACTATGGCTGGCAGGAAGCGTTATTAGAAGCAGCCAAGCAGTATTGCCGAGAAAACAACCTAAAACTAATTGTTTTAGAACCACGTGTTTACGAAGAAAGAGTTTTTGGAGAACCAAAACCAGGCGAAGTGGCTGAAAAATATGAGAAACTACTAAAACATGCTAAAAAAGAGCCAATTGACACGCCTTACCACGCCAAAGGATTTGAAATAAAACTATGACTTCTTAGTTTTAACTTGAGGCGTCTTTGGTTTTTCAGTTGCGGGGGGTTTTCTTACTAGGAAATAATAACCCGCGAACGCAATTACTACCAACACTCCCAAGATTAACAATTCTCCGCCCGAACTAGCTTGAGTTGAATCTTTAACTGGTTCAGGAGTAGACGTTGGTTTTTCAATGCAGTATCCTTTCGTGCAGTCGCAGTCGAACAACTTGTTTTCCAAACTGCCAGTTATTCCACAAAAGTATTCTTTCAATTGATTACTATTAACACAGGAATCGGATACTGAAAACGCTTCACCCCTGGCATTTACACCAGTTGTTTTTCCAAACACGAACTCGTTAGCTCCGTCATCAGAGTCAACGCAAGTTTCAGCTAATGGCTTCTTGCAAGCACCGTTTACACAACCGTACTGGCATAATACGCGTTCTCCAATGCAAGCATTGCTTATGGAACAAGATTGCTCTACTACATAGTCTCCATCGCAAGCGTCTGGGACGGTAACGAAAGTTGACTCGCATTGGCTTGCAGTGAATGGATCGCGTATAGCAGAGCAAGAACGGTTGCAGCAAGAATAATACTGCAGAACAGGATAGTAATACCAATACCTGTCGCGGTAAGGAGAACCGATAAAGAAGTATTCATCTCCAACTTTCAAGAAAGCGCTTCCCGCAGCAAAGTCTTTACCCATGTCTTGAGTTGAAATCAGTACTTCATTAGTAAAGAAATTCTTGAAAGCAAAGCCATAGTCAGGAGAAGAAAACCTAACAAAGTCACTAGTCAACGATCTAGAATCATTTAACGTTATTGAAGTGTTAGCTGCTAAAGTAATGCCTATTTCAGTAACAGTTCCGGCTTCGCACTTGTACCTGACTGACTGGTTGGGGCTATTAGTAAAGTAAGCGTAAGCAGTTGAAGAATATTGTTCATTGGTTTGGTAATAAATATCTCCAGCTTTAGCAATCCTGTTTCCTAAATAATACTGGTCTTCAGCAACTACGTAAAAATAGCTTTGCGTAAAATTAGTAAAATTAAGGCCTGGTTTTTGAAAATCTACACGAACAGCTGCAGGCGCAGGACTAATGTTTCGATTTAAATCACTCAATAATACTTGCTTGTTGAAAGAAAACTGAACTACATCAAAACAAGCCGCCGAAGTAAACCCTGCGAGTACTACTAACAACAATAACGCTTTCTTAGACACAATTAATCAATACTGTTAAAGCCTTTATAATGATTAACTCTCCAAAACGAATAATAGTTTTGGCTTCCTTATTACCAAATCTCTTTTTTAAGCGGGTGTTTATAGTTTTGGATTTGTTGGGGGAAATAAAGCGAAAACAATTGCTAGTGGAACCCGCAGCGTTGGAACACTTGAAAAAACAAGAAGACCCAATGAAGTTGTTGGAAGCTTGTGAGACGCATTTAAACGGCGGCTTCATGATTACACACGCAATAGTTGACGAAGTATTGAACGAGTGGAGTTCTTCGCAAAAAACCCAACAAGCATTCATTGAAAAAAACGATTTTATACCGCAGTCAGCAAGCATTGAGTCTAGAATTTTATTTCAAGAAAAACCCGTTGCTAAAGTCGTAGGAGAATTAAACGATTTTACTAAGTATTTTCAAAACCGGTTTGCTCAATTAAGCAATATTTTGAAAGCTAGGCGAAGCGAAAACGTTTACGCTACTATATCCAAAGCCAAGCAAATGACTGATCGAGGCAAAATTAGAATTATTGGAATGGTTTCAGATAATCGCGAAACTAAAAACGGCCACCGCATAATCGAGTTGGAAGACGAGAATGAAACGATTGTTTGCTTGGCGTCTAAAAACAACGCTAAAATAATGAGCGAAGCAGCACTCGTTTTAGCTGACGACACTATTGCTTTGGACGGTTTTACCAGCAATGGCTTGTTTATTATCGAAAACATTGTTTGGCCGGACTTGCCGTTAAGAAGCAAGAAACTAATCGAAGATGACGTGAGTATTGCTTTTATTTCAGACATGCACTTTGGAAGCAAGTACTTTATGCAAAGGGAATTCGAAAAATTCATTCGCTTCATTAATTGCGAAACCGACGAACGGGAGGAAGCAAGCAAGATAAAGTACTTGTTAGTTGCTGGAGACGTTGTTGACGGAGTAGGAGTTTACCCTTCTCAAGAAGAACAATTAACGACTAAAGATATTTTCAAGCAGTATGAAATGTTTTGCGATTACTTCGAGCAAATCCCTGAACACATTCAAGTAATTATTTCACCAGGAAACCATGATGCCGTGCGTACAGCCGAGCCTTCTCCGCGTTTGAGTCCTGAATTCACTCAGCGATTGGAGGGTAAAAAAAACTTTTCATTCGTAAGCAATCCCGCGCTAGTTGAAGTGCATGGCGTAAAAGTATTGATTTACCACGGAACGTCAGTGGACAACATGATTAAAGTATTACCTAACTTGCAAGATGGTTATGAAAATCCTCACAAGGTAGCAGTCGAATTATTAAAACGAAGACACTTGTCTCCAGTTTATGGCGAAAAATCGTTAATTCCATTGCATTACGATGACATGGTTATCAGCGAAGTGCCTGACATTTTGCATTTCGGACACGTGCACAAGAACGGTTACACTGACTATAAGGGAACTTTCATCGTTAATTCTGGAACATGGCAGGATCGAACAGATTACCAAGTCAAGCAAGGACACCACCCGTCTCCAGGGGAATTGCCGATTTACAACTTGAAAACTGGAGCGTTGAAAATAATTAGTTTTGTTGAAGAACATGGTTGAAGCTAGTCCACGCGTGCAAAAATACTTCGAGTCAATGAAGAACGAAATAGACTCGCAAATAGCGTTAGCTAACCAAGCCAGGTCAAAGAACTTAGACGCTGCTAACGAAGTAGAAGTAGCTCCAGCTCGAGACGTAGCTGCTCGAGTAGAGGGATTAGTCGGTCCAAAAGGAGTAGCTGAACGCATTCGAGAATTAAATTTAGAGTTAGGCGATCGGGAAAAAGTTTGCTTCGAGATAGCTAAAGAAATAATGCAAGGCAAATTCATTCAAGGAACCAAGCAAGAATTAATAGAACAAGCAGTGAGAAGCGCGTTAGCACTATTTACTGAAGGAGTGGTTTCTGCACCCATTGAAGGAGTTTCAAAAATAGAGTTAAAGAAAAACCATGACGGAAGCGAGTACGTAGCAGTTTACTTTACTGGCCCAATTAGAGGCGCTGGAGGAACAGGCCAAGCATTTACTTTATTGATAGCTGATTACTGCCGCAAGTTTTTTGACTTGAGTCCATACCTTCCTTTGGAAGATGAAAAAAACCGTTACGTTGAAGAATTAAACTTGTACGCGATTAAAACCCGCGCTGGGCAATACGTGCCAACAGAAGAAGAAGTAAAACACGTTGTTTCAAACTGCGCGGTTTGCGTTCACGGTGAACCAACTGAAGACTATGAAGTTAGCACTTACAAAAACTTGCCTTCAATTGAAACAAACAAAGTACGTTCAGGAGTTTGCTTAGTAATCAGTGAAGGCGTTTGCTTGAAGGCGGCTAAAGTAATGAAGATCGCTAAAAAAGCAGGCTTGGATTGGACTTGGTTAGAAAAACTAGTTAAAGTATCAAAGCAAAGCGAGAAAAAAACAGAAATCAAGCCAGTAACTAAGTACATGGATGAAATCGTAGCAGGACGACCAATCTTCAGCTTCCCAATGAAGCCAGGCGGTTTTCGGTTAAGGTACGGACGCACTAGATTCTGCGGCATCCTATCCAAAGCAATACACCCTGCTACAATGATTATTTTAGACGAGTTCGCAGTATTCGGCACTCAAGTAAAAACCGAACGACCCGGCAAAGGATGCATTGTTACTTCATGCGAAACAATAGAAGGCCCAACCGTGTTAATGGATGACGGCGAAGTAAAACAAATAACTACCGTAGAAGAAGCACTGGAAGCAAAAAGTTCAATCAAAGAAATATTGTTTTTAGGAGACATGCTTGCTTGTTTTGGAGACTTCAATAAATCCAACCACCCAATCATTCAAGCAGCTTGGTGCGAAGAATGGCTACAACGCGAGTTGGAAGCAAAAGGAATAAAGAAAACAATTAAAGAAATTCAAGACTTGTCCTTCAAAGAAGCTTTTGAGCTAACAAAACACGCACCCCTAGCCCCAAAATACACTTTCTACTTGCACGACTTGACAGTAAAGGAATTAAAACAACTAGCACACTACTTAACCGAACAAGGCAAACTAGAATACGAGTGGTTTGACTTTAAAGGATTTAAGCTGAAAAAAACAAGCGACAAGCGCTTGCTTGAATTAATTGCATTACCGCACAAAACTCAAGGCGATGAAATAATCATTCAAGAAGACTATGCTTTAGCGTTATTGCATTCCTTAAACTTGATTCAAGATAAGAAACTAACAACCGCTAAAATAGATTCATTAAGCGATGAAAAAACCACTACCGAAGTACTAGCTGAACTAGCTCCATTCTTGCGCAAGAAAGCAGGAAACTATTTAGGAACCAGCATGGGCCGTCCAGAGAAAAGCAAGGAACGCAAAATGCAGCCCCCAGTTAATACGCTGTTCCCAATCGGTCAAGCTGGAGGAAAAACTCGAGACGTAATAAAAGCAATGAGAGAAGGAGTAATCGAAGTAGAAGTAGAAAACCGAGAATGCGTTTCCTGTAAGACAAAACAATGGACTAAAAAATGCATTTGTGGAGGAAGCACTCGCCGCATTGAGCAATGCACTAAATGCGGTAAAGAATCTTGTTCATGCAACGCTAAAAAAATTAAAAGCTCACTGCAAAGAATAAACTTGAAAGAACTAGTAGACAAAGCATCCGCTAAAGTACAAAGCAAGCCAGACAAAGTCAAAGCAGTCATTGGATTAATATCCGGAGCTAAGACTCCTGAACCAATCGAAAAAGGATTGCTTCGCGCCAAGCACGAATTAAACGTTTTTCGCGACGGAACTATACGCCATGATTCTACTGAAGTTCCGATTACTCACTTTATTCCTTTCGAAATCGGCGCAAGCATTGAAGAATTGAAAGAATTAGGATACGAAAAAGATTGTTACGGAAACGAAATAACTAGAGACGACCAAATAATCGAGTTACTACCCCAAGACATTATCGTGTCAGAACACGCTCTGGAATACTTTTACAGAGTAACTCAATTCATTGACGACGAACTAGTATACTTGTATGGCTTGCATTCTTACTTTAATTGCAATAAGCCAAGCGACTTGATTGGAAAAACTTTCGTAGCAATAGCTCCGCACACTAGTGCAGGAATAGCTTGCAGATTAATTGGTTTTACAAGCGTTCAAGGCTTGCTGGCGCATCCATACTTGCACTGTGCATGTAGAAGAAACGCTGACGGAGACGAACTAGCAATAATGCTAGCAATGGACTTGTTCTTGAACTTTTCCAAAGAATACTTGCCCGAAACTCGAGGCGGAAAAATGGACGCGGCGCTAGTATTAACTACGGTCCTAGACCCTAGAGAAGTAGATGACGAAGTACACGCAATGGACCGAAGCTTTGAATACCCGTTAGAGTTTTACTCTAATGCAGAAAACAATTACGCTCCAAGCGAAGCAAAAATTCGAATCATAGGCCAAGACTTGGGAACGCCTGCTCAATACGAAGGCATTGGATTCACTCATGAATCCAGAATACTCGGCCCAGTAATAAGCAGTTACGTTAGTTTAAAGACTATGGCTGACAAAGTCGAATCCGAACTCGAATTAATGCGGAAGATTCGCGCCGTGGATGAAGGAAAAGCCAGCGAAAAAATAATCTTATCACACTTCTTGCCAGACTTGTACGGCAACTTGCGTTCTTTTGGTCGACAAAAAATCCGATGCGTAGAATGCAACGCCAAGTATAGACGCGTTCCACTTTCAGGAAAATGTCGAAAATGCGGCGGAAAACTATTGCTAACAATAAACAAGGGCGGAATACTAAAGTACTTGGAAATAAGCAAGTCAATGATTGAAAAATACTCACTACCAGACTACTTAAAACAAAGACTAATGCTTTTAGAAAGAGAAATCAACGAAATCTTCAAAGAAGAAGACTCCAAACAATTCTCACTAGCAAAATACTTTTAATTTCTTTTTTAAAGAAAAAGTTTCAGGAAGTGGTTGGGGAAGGACGCGTTACCGCGCCCGACCCACCCCAATCGTTTTTTTTGAGAGGAGGCGATTGCATTAACTCTCACGCAAGGGGTTTAAATATACTCTTTTTTTCTTTCAACAAAAAAGTTGATAACTAAAAAAACCCTTGTTTTTATTGTGAATCAACGCATACAACGAAACTTAGACTTGCTTCATTTTTCCATGCAGCCTTGGTTTAGGCAGTTGAAACCAAAAGCAAAACAAGCATTCCTAGACTTGCACGAAAGACATCCCGAAACAGCGAGGCAATACAAAAACTATGCAGAAAGAAAACAATTACCATCAGAAGCATACGATCTTTTGTTTATTAATTTTTTACACGATTTAGAAAACGCACAAACTCATAAAATGAGAGAATACTTAGAGGAAGAAGAAAAAACAATAAAACCAGTAATAGAAACAGGTTATATGTACGGACCAGGAACGTTAGGACAAGGATTTCTTAGGCACGTACCTTCAAGTACAAACCCTTTAAGACTAGCGACCCCCGAAACAATTCAAAACTTAGTTAGCGCAATAGAAATTAACTTAGGCGTTCCACCTGACTATGTATTAAAATGGATTGAAGAAAATCACTCACAAAAAAAACAACTCAGTAAAAAAGAAATCGAAGAAATGTGGGAAGAAATTTATGCAAGACATATTGATACCGAAGCTATAAGAACAGCGGCTAAGAGCATACTACAAAGAACAGGCGATAAACCCTTTTCGTTAATTCATTTACAAAGAAGTGGAATAATTCCTGCAAAACTAATAAAAAAGGCATTAGAAGAACTAGGTTTGAAAGAAGGCAGAGATTTTACGAACACAGGTGTTAGATCGGATAGAAAAAGAATAAGTAATACTGCAATCATCCCTGAAGAAGACGTTCAAAAAGTTAAGGCATCAATCAGGGGAATTCAACACGTTGTTTTAGTTGATTCTAACGCTAAAGATGGCTTAAGTCTTGCAAACTTATCTTCATTAATACCCGACAACATAAAGAGAACCATACTAGTTCATAACAGACAGTTTTCAGACATATCCATAAACTGGATAAAAAGCGAAAGAAACGAAGAATTACCCAACCACATGGCGTATTTAAGCTTAATACACGGAAAATCAGATGTATATGGAATGAATAAAGACAAAACACCTCGACCCGGCCCAATGCCAAGAATAATCGACCGGGCGATTGATAGAGCGTTTTCGAGAAAAGAATAAATCGTTGGATTAAGATACTAAAATAGGTGAAACTAAAGATTTGTTAGAGAGTTTAAGTGCTGAATTACCAACACGTGAAGGAAAATTTAAAGTAATAGCGTTCAAGAACGGCGAGCGAGAGCACTTAGTAATCAGCAAAGGAAAAATTTCAGGAGAAGTTATCGTTCGAATTCATTCCAAATGCGTTACAGGCGATGTTTTTCACTCTAAGAGATGCGATTGTAGAGAGCAATTAGAAAAATCGCTTGAAATAATCTCCAGGGAAGGAGGAGTAATTATTTACTTAGACCAAGAAGGAAGAGGCATTGGATTATTCAATAAAATCAACGCGTATGCTTTACAGGATTTAGGTCGAGATACGTTTCAAGCTAACCGAGAACTGGGTTTTCAAGACGATGAAAGGAATTACGAAGACGCGATAGAAATATTAAAGAAATTAAAAATAAGCAAGATTGTTTTGATTACTAATAATGAATTAAAGATTCAAGCGTTGCAAAATCATGGTTTTCAAGTTAGAGTGTTAAAAATAAAATCTACTGCTAATAAGTTCAACAAGCAATACTTGAAGAGTAAAAAAGAGAAGAATAAGAAAGAAAAAAAGTAAAAAAAAACTAGAGTTTGAGTTCTAGTTTGATTCTTCCGGTTCCGCATGGAATTGTTTGGCCTACGATAATGTTTTCGGCTACTCCGTTTAATGGGTCGATTTCACCGTGGACGCAAGCGTTTAACAAGTGCTTGGCGGTTTCTTCGAACGCTGCTCTTGCTAGAACAGATGCTTTGGTTCCGGCTAGTCCGTGTCTTCCTACACTCAAGATTGATCCTTTGAAGGTCATTGAGTCGGCGATTAACATTATGTGTCTTGGGTCGACGTTTAAGTCTTGAGCGTCCATGACTTTCATGACTTCTTGAATGACTGCGTTCCTACCGGCTTCGATTCCGAGTACTTCACTAATTTCCTTGACGTCGTTAGTCGTAGTCTTGGAGGCGTCTACTTCTGGTACTTTGAAGACTTCCTTCAAGTTTGATCCTTCAGTAGCTATCGTCAATTCAACGCCTTTTTCGCCTTTTACTTCTACAATGATTGCACGGCTGATTCCCGCGATTCCTTTTAGTTGAGTTTCAGCGATTTTTGTAGTTAGCAAACGAATGTTCTTTAGTGACTCGTTCTTTGGCTTGATTGTAATCACATTGTCGGTGACGTTGAATTCTGCTAGTTCCTTGATTTTTGAAACTATTTCGTCAGGCTTGATGTTCTTTTCCTTTAACAATTGCTTGTCTAAAGTGATAGTGACTACTTTCTTCTTGAAGTCTTCCTTGATTTGAGCAATGTCAGTCAATAATACTTCTTCAATGCTTGCTGCGATTTTCTTGACTGCATCGTAATCAGTTTGGTACTTCTTTTGCAATCGAATTTCCATAACCGGCTTCTTTGGAGTGCGTCTAGCGTCAACTAATTCTACTAGACGAGTGAATCCTAACTGGGCTAAAGAAGCTACTCCAGCGTAGTGGAAGGTTCTCAAAGTCATCTGAGTGCCGGGTTCTCCAATTGATTGGGCGGCAACTACTCCTACTGGTTCTCCTGGAGCGATTTGCTTCTTGTCTGATGGGTCTTTCAAGTCGTCTCCGTAAGCGAATTGAATCAAGTTTCCTTCAGCATCGCGAACGCTCAAGTCTCCTGCGACTACAAAGTCTTGGAAGGCGTTTACTAAACGCCTTTGCATGTAACCCGTTTTAGCGGGGTTGACTCCCTTGTCGACTACTGAGTCTCGTCCTCCAGCAGCGTGGAAGAAGTACTCGAATGGATTCAATCCAGTCTTGTAATTGTTCTTTACGAAACCTCTTGCGCCATCACTCAAGTCTCCTTTATTGAAGTGGGGCAAGATTCGGCTCTTGTATCCTGAAGCCATTCTCTTACCGCGTACGGCTTGTTGGCCTACTACGGAAGTCATTTGTACTACGTTGATTGGTTTACCCCTAGCCCCAGCGTTAGCCATTAACAATGCAGAATTGTGCTTCAAAGTAGTTCCTCCTACTTCAACGTTTTGCATTTTTATTTGTTCTTTGACTATTGCCCAGCAGTGGAACCTGATTAATTCGACTACGCCCATTACTTGTTCTTCTAAAGTTTCCTTTAAGGTTTTTCCTGGTTTTCTTTCAAGTTTTCCAGTTCTGTAGTCTTTAATTAATTCTCTTACTTTCTTTCTTCCTTCATCGTATAATTGTTTGATGTCGTTCTTTGCTTTTTCAGGAATGTTGTAGTCATCCAAGCTTAAAGAGAATCCGTAACTAGTTGCGACTGCTACGCTCAAGCTAGTGGCTGCGTCAATGTAGTTGGATGCAGCGTCTGCTCCTAGTTGTTTGTATAATTCTTCTACTACTATGTCGCTTACTTTAGCGTCGACTACGCCTTGCATGAGTTTTCCTTTCTTGATTACTACTTTTTCCTTGCTGCGGTTCTCGCATTCTAGCGATAAGTCTTCAGGCAACAAGAATGAGTACAAGTCTTTTCCGGAAATAGTTTTTCCTTTGACTTCTCCTGCAATGTGTGCTGAATTCAACAACCAGCATGCTTCTTGTTTAGTCCACTCGACTTTGTCTAGAGTTAACAAGTACAATCCAGTTAATTGATCCAAGCTTGGAGAAATAATAGCGTCGCCTTGGCGTGGAGACAAGATTTGGTTCTTGACGCTCATCAACAAGGCAGCTTCGCTTTGTGCTTCCTCGTTTTGAGGAACGTGCAAGTTCATTTCATCTCCATCGTAGTCAGCGTTGTAAGGAGCGCATACTGCGACGTTGAACCTGAAGGTTTTTCCAGGTAGTACTTTTACTCTGTGGCACATCATTGACACTCTGTGCAATGAAGGTTGTCTGTTGAATAACACGATGTCTCCGTCGACTAATTGTCTTTCGACAGCATAGCCTGGAGTTAATTCTGCTAGTACTTCTTCCAAGTTGGATAAAGTTAGCTTCTTTCTGCGTCCGTCTGGGCGAATAACGTAACTAATCTTGTCCATGTGTTCTTTCAACAAGATTTTTACGTTTTCTAGATTCCATTCAGTAACGCTTAATGGAACAGTTAATTCTCGAGCAATTTCTTCAGGAACACCTAACTCGTTTATACCTAAAGTAGGGTCTGGCGAAACTACGGTACGAGCTGAAAAGTTTACGCGCTTTCCAGATAGATTGTAACGAAAACGGCCTTCTTTTCCCTTCAATCTTTGGAATAATGTTTTTAATTGTCGACCACTCCTGTGTCTAGCAGGAGGAATTCCTGCAGTTTCGTTATCAAAGTAAGTGGAAACGTGGTATTGCAACAACTCCCACAAGTCTTCAATAATCAATTGAGGAGCACCAGCTTCAACGTTTTCTTCCAATCTTTGGTTGATTCTTAAAATATCGACTAGTTTGTGGGTTAAGTCGTCTTCACTTCTCTCACCAGTTTCTAGAGTAATAGAAGGGCGTACAGTAACTGGAGGAACGATTAATACGGTTAAAACCATCCATTCAGGGCGTACTCGAATGTTTAATACATTCAAGTCTTCTTGTGGAATTCTCTCTAAGCGTTCTC
>JABWCK010000046.1 GCA_013360305.1 Microcaldota archaeon | reverse complement strand
TACTTCAATTTCGTCGTCAATAAACACTGGGTTCTTGAAGTTCAAAGATTGATTCAAGTAAAGAACTTTGTTTGTTTGCAAGTGCATTCCTACTAGTTGCGAAAAGTAAGACGCTAAAAGCATTCCGTGAACTACTCTTTCCTTGAATCGAGTTTGAGCAGCAAAAGCATCACTAACATGCAAGTCATTATAGTCCCCGCTGACTTCAGCGAAAGAATCAACGTCTTTGGCTGTAATCGTTTTCTTGAAAACAATTCTTTCAGGGATTATTTCATTTCAACTCCGTGTTTTTCCAATAATTTTTTTACGTCGCCGTACTTAGTGGCGTTAATTATTTCTTCAGTAGTAAAACGAGTCTTGAATGCTTCTTCAACTGAAGCAATAATTTGTAAATTGTTGAACGAATCCCAGTTAGGGATTTCAGCGACTTTTCTGTCGTCGCGCAATTCGCTTTCGTCAATTCCTAGAATGTTTGAAACTATTTCGGCTAGTTTTTTATTATTCATAAACTCACTCCCAATTAATGTGTTCAGGAAACTTTATTTCATTGCTTAAAGAAAACTCGTATTTATCGCTTTTTTTAGTAAAGCCTGCTTTCTCGTAAAAATCAATAAACGCCTTGTTTTTCTGCGTTTCAATCACTGAACCAGTAACCGTTTCTACTCCGTTTTTCTTTAATTCTTGCAAGCATTTCCAAATAAATGAGTTTTCAACTCCTTTTCCTAGAACGCGGCAACTCATGTAGAATGAATCCAAGTCAGCGGTTTTTCCACTTAATTCAGCAATGCATACTCCAATCAAGCCGTAGTCTCCGAACTTGTCTTTCACGCTCATCCAAAAAACTTTGTGGTTCGAGCTTTCAGCGAATCGTTTGATGTCTTCCTCGCTGTACCGGCGGGTAGTCATGTTGAATTGGTTAGTTCTCTGGCTTAGTTGAGAAATGCGAGGAATAGTGAATTCATCAACCAAGCGAACTTTCATTGTTAAGTTTAATGCTTTCAAGAAGTCTTCAAAGCTAGTAAACGATTTTTCTACTTCCCTGCGTTGTCTTTCTTGGGCGTAGCTTTTACCTCGCTCCAAGTCTTCATTAGTTACTCGGCCAGCATCGAATATTCTTAAGCTCTTCAACAATAACGAGTAAGCTGCAGGGTCTGGTGGCAATAGTATTGAAGTGACTTGAGGGAGTTGTTCTCTTACTAAAGCAATGTTGAACGAGTCGTCATCAAAGAAAACCATAGAGTCTAGGCCGATGTTTATTTCGCTAGCTAGTTCGCGGAGGTTAGTGGCTTTGTCTTGCCAGTTAATGCGCATTCCAGCAAAGTTTTCTTCCTTCAAGATTATTTCTCCATGTTTTCGAAATACTTCCAACGCGTCTTCGGGGTTGTTTTTGCTGTTTATTGCTAGAATAATGCCTCGCTTGTGTAGTTTCAAGATTTCTTTCTGGAAGTCAAGGAATGCTTTCCCAACAGGGTTGTTTTGGCTTAGTTTTATTCCACTCAAGCCGTCTTCTCCAATGACTCCGCCCCATAAAGTGTTGTCTAAGTCTAAAACAATGCATTTCTTCGTCTTGCCTAGTGTTGAATACAATGCTCCGATTACTTCTTCTGAAAGCATTACTCCTTCTCTCTCGCTTAAGTGGATGTCTCCTAAGTACTTGAATTTTTGTTTGCTTGAATCAATTTTTCCAGCGTTTGCGCAAGCAGAATCCAAGTCAATTACTGCGTTGTCTGTATTAGCAAAAGCGTCTTCAATCGAGTGATTTAATTCTTGAATGAATCTTTTTTCTCCTTTGTGTTCTTGCTTGTAATCCATTGAGCCGTAAACACTCGTTTCAGGAACTTTAAAATTAGTCAATAACGCTTTAGCTCCGAGTGAATTGATTTTTTCACTCAAGGACAAGCAGTGGGAAACTATTTCTTTTTTTAGCGAGTCTTTCTCGTTGCCTTTCAAGAAAGCAACGTGTTTTTCTCCAATAACGTCGCTTAATTCTTGGACTATTAATACAATGCTTGGCTTGAACTCGTTTAATTCACTGGATGGATTGACTAGTTGCGCTTCAACTTGTCCGTAAGGACCAGTCCATACTCTAGCTGCTAGCCCGGATTCGAATAAGCGTACGGCTAGTATTTTAGAGAAATAATTCAAAGTATGCGAGCCTAGCACTGCTATGCGCAAGTCGCTTTCAAAAAAACCTTGTTTTTCCAACTCGGAGTAAGCTTTATTGTATTCTACTCCGGTTTTGTCCCAAGGAAACACGTAATTCATTGCAACACCAAAAACGCTACTGCATGCGTTGACGAATGGCTTAAACTCAACAAGCCTGTTTTCTTTCCGTTAACGAAAAGAAACGGCTTGCCTTGCTTATTATTTCGAACTTCAACTTTCTTATAACTAGTTTTCTTGCCGCTGGCCTTGAAAAACGCTTCTTTTGCCGCAAAGCGAGCTGCTAAGTGTTGTTCTGGTTTTTGTTTAGCAAAACAATAATCGATTTCTTTTGTTGAAAAAATTTTTTTGATTAAAGAACTAGTTTTGGGTAGTTTGAATCTTTTAATTTGTTCCAAGTCTACACCAACCTTCATTTTTTTTCAACCAATAAAGAATAACTTGCTGATTATTTGAATTGCTTCATTCAAAGGAGCTAGGAACAACGCGAAACTAACTGCTACTAGCAAGAAGTTGAATATTATTGCTGCAGCAGTAAACAACTTGCTTTGATACCATTCTTTTTTGGATAGTTTCTTTTTCAAACTGAAAGAATAAACGTAGTAAAACGCTACTGCTAAACCGTGGTATGCTCCCCAAGCTACGAAGTTCCAGTCGCTTCCGTGCCATAACCCTGAAACCGTGAATACTGCTATTATTGAGAAAACCATTCCCCATGCTTTGTAGTTGCGTAAGTTGACTGACAATGGAGTGAAAATATAATCATTCAACCAACTATAGAGGGACATGTGCCATTTCCTCCAGAATTGAGCAATATTGCGAGACAAGAACGGGTAGTCGAAGTTTTCTGGAATTTTTATTCCAAACAACCTAGCAGAGCCTATAGCAATGTCTGAATAACCTGAGAAGTCGAAGTAAATCTTGAAAGTGAAAGCAATCAAAGCAAACCATACTTGGTAAGGTGAAGCGTGTGAAACGTAAAAACTACTATTCAAAACAGATGAAAAATATCCCAGAGAGTCTGCTAGGACTAGTTTCTTGAATAATCCCACGAGTATTCTAAAACCGCCCGCGAACCAATCACTCCAATTGCTTTTCAATCCCTCAATTAATTGAGAATTAAATTCTTGGAACCGCTTGATTGGTCCAGCAGCCATTGATGGATAGAAAAACGCGAAGGCCATGAAGTTTTTGGCTGAGTCTTTCTCTATTTTTCCCCGCTTGAAGTCGAAAGAATAATGCAGGAATTCAAACGTAAAGAATGAAATAGCTAAAGGAAAAGCTATGTACAAGAACGGATTATCGCTTGAAGGGAGTATTGCTTCGAATAAAAACGCGGAGTACTTGTAATAACCTAATACTAACAATGGTACTGCTAAAGCAGCGTAATAACCTAGTTTTTTGCCGTAATGCGTTAAAAAGTAAACTACTAACGCTTCAATAACAAACAACCAAACGAATCCAGTAGCGTAATAAGCGTAAAAACTCAACCCGCTAGCGATTATAACCCACGGTTTTATTTTTTGTGAAGCTTGCCTGTACAACAACGCTGTGGCTAGTAAGAAAATAAAGTAAGCTAAGTCAGTGAAAATCATTTTTGCACCAATTCGTAAATCAAGTCAGCGATTTTCTCATTCCCTTCTTTCAAAGTGTGAGTAGCGTCAGTGAAATCACTTGAAGGAATGTTGTGGTTGAAAGTAAAATCCTTAAACACCACGTTTTCGCTAGTTAATTCTGTTTCAAGAACTTGAATGTTTTCAGAGTGATTAGTAGCACTTAAGGTTCCTAACGCGGGATTCATTGGATTCATGTAAAAAAACACTTTACCCTTAGCTTCAGAAGCAATTTTTTTCCAATACTTGATTGGTATATTGTTTGAATCAGTAACCGGTGCTAATCTGTATTCAGGCGCTTCTAGAATAGCTCTTTGAGTGGCTTCACTTTTTTCAGTGAAAGCAGTATACCTAGCTAGGTTGCAGCGCTTAAAGAAAACACACTGCATTTCTCTAAGAAGCTCGCGAGGCTTTTCTTCAGGAGTGTTACCTACTAATTCTTGTTGAATTAGTTGACGATTAGCATAAATCAAGGAATTCTTAGCTATTGAATCAAAAAAATACTCTGCTTTCTTGTCAGAATGAGGCAAAGCAAGCATGTCTTTAGAGTCTTCGTCTGAAACACCATTCAAGAAAGTAAACTCGGGGTGAGCAACGAATTCTTTGCCTTCGCTGTTAATTGAGGGAAAATAAAACCACCCATAATACCCGTTAACGACGATGTAGTCTGCGTAATCGTTGACTGCTT
>JABWCK010000010.1 GCA_013360305.1 Microcaldota archaeon | reverse complement strand
CTTTTCTGTTTATTTCTTGGAGTATTAGCCCTTCGTCGGCGTTTCTTCCAAAGTCTTCTTTCAAGTCTGCGAAGTGTTTTTGTTTTTCTTCCAAGATTTTTTCAGTAGCTGTTTGTTTGCGTACTGCATAAACACCTTGAACTAGTGAAGTTAAGAAATCAATTTGGTTGTATTTGCCTGTAAACGAAATCCAGTCTTCGTAAAATGCAGGAACGACTATGTTTCCGCCGCCGTTTAGTGAAAGAAGTGATTGAGTGTTGTCTGACTTCAAGTACTGGTTGGTTTCTGTTTCCTCTATTTTTCCGTTAGCGGGGTTAGGGAATTGACCGTTATTGCATTCGAAACTGTCTTTGTTGCAGTAAACCAAGTCGTTGCTTAATGAGCCAAAGTAAGTTACTCTTCCTTGTATTTCGTCATCTAGAATACATGATTGAGGATTGATTGCTTGAGCGTCGACTAGTTGTTGAATGGAAAAATCAGCTCGAGTCGGGTCAGAGTCGGGTATAGTGATTTTCATTCCTTCGTAAGGCTTTGGAGTAGGAGTTGGAGCTAATGATTCGTCTTCGTTCATTAAGCCTAGTTGTTTTAATTGGGCTTTCAATGAGTCTTCTTTTGCTTGACCGCGGGTTTTAGCATAAACCAAAGCTTCTGGAATAGTTAATCCTAGTTCGTTTACGTTGTTTTTGTTTTCGTCAAAGTCGCTGAAAACTGCTTTAGCTATTTCTTTCGGGTCTTCGTTAACCCATGACGCAATAGTAGTCAAAGGAATTTGTTGTTTGAAAACGTCAGGTGAAGAAATTTTTTGGTTTGGAGAAAAAGGATCAGTGTAAGCATTGTTTTCGTTTAATGCGTCGCCTACGCTGGTGTCAGTGATTTGGTTTACTTGAGTTTTCAAAGCGTTTTGCCATAAAGTGTTTCTTTCAGAGTCAGTGATTTCGCTTATTCGACAAGTTCCTCCGCTTGGAGTAGTTTGAGCGTAGGAAAAAGGAGCTAATACTTCGATTAGGAACAAGGTTATTACTAAGAGTGAGAACGTTTTTTTCATTCTATTTTTTTACTCTAGCGTTCTTTAAATACTTCTTTATTTAGTGAATTGAAAGCGCTTTAATAATTGTTTTTTGTAATCTTTTCAAATGGTTGAAGTGCTAGTACTGCTTTCCGCAGGCTTGTATTATTTAGTTTTCTTGCTAGGCAGCGTTAGCTTGGGTTATTTTGTTTTAAGAAATAGTTTTCCCGACGTTCGCTTGCTTCAAAAACAGGAAAAAGTAGGATTGGCGGCTATAGTTGGTTTAGTTGCAGTAATGGCTGCGTTGATTGTTGACTTCATGTTTTCTGGCCAAGACGCTTTCTTGATTGGACGAGGTAGTTTTCCAGTATTCGTCGGAGTAATGCTTTCGGTTTCTTTCTTGTTGATGCGGGTGTGGTTTAATTTCGTTAAGCCTAGGGTTTTAGTTATTGGCGTGCCTGCTGGAAAACCAAAGAAAAAGAACGAGTTGTTGAAGATTGTTGACGAGTTGAAGACTGAATCAACTGAAAAACCGAAAGCAGTTGAAAACAAGGAATCTCTAGAAAAACTTGAAGAAAAAATAACTCGGATAAAGCCAGTAATTGTTTCCACTAATTCAAAGAAGTTGTTTGAACAAAAACCATTAATCCAAGAAGAGCCTTCTGTTGAATACTTGCCTAGTTTGAAGCCTGAAGTTAAAAAACAAGAAGTGGTTCAAACTTCTCAACCTCCGCAGGATTGGGTTAAGGAAGTAGCTTCGTCTATTGGTTCAGTTATTGCTCCGAATGAAGTTGACAAGTCCAAGCAAAAAGAAGTAATTAAAGACATTAAGGAATTCAACGCGCAAACCGTGTTGAACGTGAAGGAAGATTCTTCGCTTAGAAAACAAGAACAAAAACGAATCAACGAGTCGGAATTAGAGTTAATGATTAAAGACGTTGTTCACATTGAACAACCTAAGCAAGAAGAGCGAAAACGATTGTACATGCAGAAGACGCCTACTGAAATGCATGAGGAAGTAAAACAATCTGCTAAGAAAGAATCTTTAAAAGATAAATTGTCTGTTAATGTTCCTCCTGAACCAAAGCAAGATGATTTGTTGAAGGAAGTTATAGCACAACCAAACGCGTTATTTTCTGAAAAAAAAGAAAGCGATGTAGTATTCGTTAAAGCAGATGGGCCTGGGTCGTGTCCTCGTTGCAAGGCTAAGAATTCTCGAATTGTTTTTTGTCCTTATTGCGGCAGCGCAATGTGCGCTAATTGCAGTCCTCAAATTACTCCAAAAGATGATGGGTTTGAATACATTTGTCCCAATTGCATGGAGGAAGTATTCATTAAAAAGAAAACTCACTAGGGCTTCCAAATGCAGGTTCTAATAACGTAATTCTTTATTCTAGATTGCAATTGAGTTCCTGAAGTGTCTGTCGTTAGTACTCTGAATGGCGCGTTTGATGAAAGAACTTCTCCTTTTACTCTTTGTGCAGATTCGCAAGCACTACTGGAGAAAGAATTCAAATCGGTTGAATCGAAAACTATTTTCGAGTCTAATGAGTTAGTAATTCTTGCTCCTTTTACTGGAATTATTCTCCCGTTTTGTGGATCGCTTACTTCTACAAAGTAGTCAAACCCAGAGAAAGCGAAGGGCTTCATTAATTCCTTCATGGCGCAACGCATTGCAGTCTTGCCCATTACTCTAGCGCCGCTTGCTTCGTCTCCGAAGTAATCATTTAATGCAATGGGGGTAGTTTCTGTAACTCCTCCGTCTGCTAAGTCTCTCTTTAGCAAGTCTGTGACTTTAATGCTGCCTTGAAATTTTTCTAAAGCAGGACAACCTTGGTTGGGGTCGTCTATTTCGGGCCATATTTCCGCCCCACTAGCGTCATTGAACGCTTCATATGCTGCAATTCCTTCACTGTTGACTTTAGTTAGTGTTGAAGCATCGACGTAGTACATTGTTTTCACTACGCTTTGCATGTAGTTCAAAACGTGTGCTGAATTAATTGCTCGTTGTTCGCTTTCGCCGTATCCTCCAACAAAGCTAAATACTAGTGCGGAAGAAACTGCCGCTATCAACAAGAAAGTAATTCCGTCGAATAATGATACTTGGCCTTTCATTTCCAACCCACCACGTTTACTACTCCAATTCCGCTAGTAGCCGAGTCAACATCCGGACACGGTACTGCTATTGGATACGTTAAAGTAACAGTGTTTTTCGAAGTAGGCTTGTTTAATCCCGGCGGCAAGTCTGAAATAGTTTGACCATTCCAAGAACAATACAACCAAGTATGGCCTAACTCGTTTTCTTGCCCTGCATCAATATAATACGGACTGTAAAACTCGAAAGCCGGGTCAGTCTCGCTTTTTTGCAATTCGTTTAACGGAATACCGTCGCAAAACCTTTTTACCGTAACGAGCATTTTGATTCCTTTATTGATTGCTTGTTGCTGCAATCGGTTGTCGCAGTTCTTCAAGAAATCTTCTTCGGTAACGAATCCCGATTCAGTAGCTAAGTACGCCAAGCTTAATGTTTCTCGTTGTACTTTCAGCAAGTCGTTTTTTTCGTCAACTATTTGAGCAGACAACGCGAAAGTAGCGACAAACAATATTACTCCTCCAATGATTGGGAAAATGCTGGGAATGTCGTCTCCAATTGGTCCAATAAATCCTTTCTTCATTTTTTGTTATACCGAGTTAATGTCTGGGAAAGCGCATTTTTTTCCTAAACCAGTAAGAAAAGCATCATTAAAATTAAGCACGCAATCGCTTGGTTTTTCCGCGTTACAGTCTTCAATAAACAAGTGCTTTACGCTAGCTCCTGCAGTTAGTTCTTTTTCACTGCACTTCAATAAAATCAAGTACCTGCTTCTTTCAGAAAAAGTGTTTGATGGAGTCAAATTCAAGTTATCGTTGTCAGAAAAACGATTTCCCACATCATTATAATGCAGTTCAAAGTTTTCTTCAGGGTAACCCACGCTTGCTCCGCCTTGGCATCCTTGAGTGTTGGATTTTACTGTTATTATCAGGGTTTTCTTGTCCGGCGCTCGATTGAATATTGTTATATTGTACCGCGCAAAATCGTTAGAACTTGATGACAAAACTGTTTCTAATGGAACGATTTTTCTCTCGTCTTCTGCTGGGGAATTAATTACTTGAGTAAATGAAGCACCAATTCCTTGAGCAATGAATTCCGCTCGTGAATTGCATAACGCGCTTTTTTCTCGGTCGCCGTAAGAAACTAGTATTGCCGACAACGCGAAGATAAAGAATATCATTGCGAACTTGGTTAAAGCAAACAACTCGATTTGTGCTTTCATCGTTCCTTCACGCAAACATTAATTTGGCCAGCTTCCACTCCGTTGACTACCGAAATGCCTTTAGTTAAAGTAATTTCATAGCCTTTACTAGTTCGGCCAATAGTGTAAAACCTTGAAGGACTATTCTCTGGGCTGGACGAATCGTAAACACTCTTCGGCACTCCGGAGTTATCGTCACTGCATGTTTTAGACCCGTCAGGACAAGTTCCAGGGTTTAACGAAATAGGCGTTCCGCTAGGGTTTCCGTTTTCATCAAGCAAGCAAGCCGTGTCGTCGCTGATTTCAAACCTGCCTGAAATATCTACGCAAACAACTGCTTGTTGAATCGAGTAAAACGAGTCAGTCTTAAAATCGTACGAAACAGGGTTTATCTGCCAACAACTGCCGTAATTATTCGGACAAGCCCCGCAATAAGCCGGGTTAGAATAGTAAACAATTCTAATTCCTTCTAAAGGCAAAGCCCCGCAAGAACTAGGCTTCTTGTAATAAACAGTCCGACTAGTTGGAGTGTTTCCTAAAGCAACGTTCTGCATTGCTGCTTGTAGTTTCAACGACTCAGTCTTTAATTCCGCATAACACTGTTCTTGGCTCGTCTGGTTTAACACGCTGAACGCTAAAGCCAAACTCAATCCCATAACAAAAACAGCAATCAACAACTCAATAGGTGCAGAAACTTGTGCTTTCATCGCAAAGAATTACAGAACTAGTGAATAAAAATTAGTAGAGTAATTGGATTAAGGTCAACGCGTTTTGAGCAATGCTTCTAGCTGAGCCAATGTTGCTGGTGGCAGTGTTTTGTGCTCCGACTATTGTTCGTTTGAATGTAAAAATCAACACTGCCGCAATGATTAATACTATTAGTAAATAGATTGGCGTCCAGTTAGTTTGTGCTCTCTTCATAAACAAGAATAATAGGAGAAAGGGAAGAAAAAGGTTTTCTCAACAGCTTCCAGTAATGCATGCTTCGCATTTGTCTCTGGCGCCTGCGCCTGATCCGCCGAAGGCGATGTAGTACTTGACTGGGTCTAGTACGTCGTCACCGCATACTACTACCCATGACTTGAATGCTGAGTTGAATACTACTTTACCGTCTGTTACGCTTCCGAAGTCTGAGATAGTGATTGGTCCATCGCATCCAGAATAGCCGTCAGCGCATACGAATCTGACTTGTTCTGGTAGTACTGCTACTTTCAAGGTTAGTTCTCGAGTATCAATGGATGCGTCCCTATCGAAGGATAATTGTTTGGCTTGAGAGTAACCGTATCCGGAACTAACAATGCTTTGCATGTCTTGAGTAATCGTGTCCTTAGCGTTTCCACCTGGAGCTTGGAATGATCCTAAAATGTTCAATAAAACTCCTAGAATGGCGACTGCTACTATGACTGAAATAACTAACATCATCGTGTCGAAAGCTTGACCGCGCTTCATTAACTTAAACACCTCTTTTTGTTGTGATTCATTAAAGAAAACTTGTTTTTAAAAACCACGCCCTAGTAGTTATTGTCTATGAACGCGGTTGTTTTAGGGTCTAGCGAGTTAGCTAAAGCAGTCAAGCGAGGCGTTGAGAAAGTAATGCCTTTATCTAATGACGGCGAAATAGTTTTTTGCGAGCCAAGCGAAGCGTTGAAACTTGAAGGGAAAAAAATTGCTTTGTTTGGTTCTTTCGTTTTTTCTAATTTTGATAAGACTGTAGAAAAAGTCAAGGAAAAAAACGTTGTTTTGGATTCCTTGTTTTTGAAGAAGAGTTTATTTTCAAATTTTAGTGAAGTTGACTTGGTTAGGGCTGAAGCTTTTGGTGAAAAAATAGCCAGGCGCTTGCTTGGGTTAAAAGCAGAGAAGGGAACTGAAAAAAGTTCTCGTATAAAGGGATACGTTAAGGCTTCAAAGTAGGTCCTTTGGGTAATTGAACGTAGTAAACGCCTTGGTCGTCTTTTACTATTAACGCGTTTCCTTCCATTAGCGAGGAAACGTCTATTTCGTAGCGTCCTTTTTCTAGAATGCGCAAGTTTTCTATAGCGTCGTAATCTATTGTAACTGGTTGTTCTTTGCTTAATTCTTTTAATTCTTCCTGCAACCAAGCGTATTTTTTAGAATCAACCGGCTGCTCAGACAAGTCTATTTCGTTATTTATCTTCAAGCCGTTGTCTAACGCTTCTTGTAAAGTAATTTGGTCGTCCCGCAAGTACAAGAATATTCTAGATCCACAACTACATCCATTAAGGAGTTGCTTGGATTGGTTAGCGTATATTTTTGAACACTTTACACACTTGTGAGGCATTTAAAATCAATTTTTTTTTCTTTGTTCAACCTTTCTTTCTAAGAAAGGTTGGGTTACTTTCCGGCTAGCAAGCGGATTTTGTCTGGGTCTCGTTTTATTTTTTTTACTATGCTGGATGGGCCGACTATTGTTAAGCCGCTGGCTTTTCCTCCGAGTATTTTTACTAGTTGGTTTTTCAAGTCGTTTTGTTCTCTACCAATAGTGCATACTTCTATTCCGGTAAATTTTACTGAAACGCTCTTCATTGTTTGAGTGATTAATTGTTTTTCTTCAATTGGAGTCAAAGCGTCTTCTAGGACGATTATTGTATCCTTCCTCACGTTGCTTAACACGTAATCGATTTTTTCTTCTGAGTTCATGCTTTTTAAAATGTTTCCTGCGAGGAATTCTATGTTTACTCCCATTTTTTCACGCTTTAACGTTTGCAATCGTTTTGTATAATTCGTTAATGTTTGTTCCTTTTAATGCACTTATGTATACGGTTTTGTGTTGAGGGAATGCTTCTTTGATTCGTTCTGGTTTTGCTTTCTTCTTGTCGATTTTGTTTGCAACGATTATTACTGGTATTTTTCTAGCTTCTAAATTGCCTAAAATAGTTAAATTTACTTGAGTGAATGGGTCTTCGGTAGCATCCATTACTACTAACGCTACATTCACGTGTTCCAACCATTTGATTGCTTCAATGATTCCGCGAGTTGCTTCTTTGGCGCGTTTTTGTGCTTCTTTAACGGTTAATCCTTTTTCTACAAATTCTCGGTAGTCTACTTTAGTAGTAATTCCAGGCATGTCTAACAAGTTTAATACTATTTTCTTGCCGTCTACTTCGATTGATATTTTTTCTTTCGAAACGACTGTTCTGGTTTCGTGGGGTATTTCTGAAACTGAAGACATTTCTTCCCCGCTCCAGTCTTTGCTTATCTTGTTGGCTAAAGTAGACTTGCCAGTATTAACGTTGCCGTATAACCCAATGCTGAAGCTTTTCTTGTTGTTGAAAAAGCTGTTTAGCCATTTCAATATTTTCTGTAAGGGCATAATAAATTCAGAAAAAAATTTGATTGGTTGAAATTAATAAAACCCATCGGTCGCAGGTTTAAAAACAAGTAATTCGTTATTGTTAAAGAAATGGGAGAAATGTCTTGCCCGCAATGCGGGAATCCACAACTAGATGTCGACGAACAGAACTCGGTGGTTTACTGCAAGCGATGCGGTTTTGCAGTAAAAGTAGATCCCCAAACAGGCAACGTTACTCCAATCAGCCAAGGTGGAGCGCCTCAAGCACAAGCTCCAATTGCGTATGCGGGTGGAGAAAAATCCTTTTTGGGCATGGAACCGTTTACTTTCTTCATGCTTGGAACCGCGTTAAACTTGTTGTTGTCCATAATCGGAGTAATTCCGTTGGACTTGTTCATTATTGTTGAAGTCGTAATAGTAGCGTTATGGTTCTTGAAAAAGTAATTCGCCGTATTCTCCATCGAAGCCTGGCTTGATTTTTAATTCTTCTTTGCGGTTAGAGATTATTGCGTTGATTACTTGCTTGCTAGTTTTAGTGCTTAATTCTTCCTCGCTTGCTTCTAGTAGGATAAATAATTCTGTTCCTAGAGTCATTATTTTTTCGCATTCAGTCATTACTTTTTTTGAAGCAAGGCTTGTTTTCAACACTGCTGAAACTAGCTCGTGTAACGGCAATAATTTCTTGAATGGAATTGTTTTTTCGGGTTTTTCTCCAACCGGTCGGTCGGCTAATTCTTCAACTCTATTTAATACTCCGATTACTAGTGGCTTGCCGCATTTTGGGCACAAATCGTTTAGTTTTTTGGTTTCTTGAGGTTCGCATGAAAAACCGCAACTTCGGTGGCCGTCAACGTGGTATTTGCCGTAAGCAGGGTCAACTTCTATAGTGTACTTGAAATTATCGTTTCTTTCACGAATTGCTTTAAACAATGCATCGTAGCTTAATTCTTTATCAGTAAAATCAAACGCGTTGCATTCTCTTCCTAATCTCCAGGGGTGTGGCGAGTGAGCGTCGCTGTTGCTAATAAACGCTATGTCGTCTAATTGGCTTAGCTTCCAATTCATTTCTGGGTCTGAAGATAAACCGGTTTCAATAGCGAATATGCTGCGAGTTTTGTCTTCGAATGCTTCTTTTAAAGAATCGTATCCGCTTTTGCTTCCGAATACTCCAAACCACGGAGTCCAAGCGTGTGCTGGGATCAAGTAGTTTTTTTTGGAAACGCTTTCAATTATTTCAACTAGTTCGGCGCTACTGGTTTTTCCAATTATTGGGCGACCGTCTGCGGCTAAGTTGGCTCGTTTTGATAACAAGTCGTTTACTTGGCTAGCTTCTTCTAGGCTGGGAGAGAAAATCAAGTTGTGTACTTTGCGGACTTTTTTGCCGTCTGAATAAATATTAGCGATTTCTGTTCCCGCCACGAACAGTACGTCTTTGTTGTCTTCGTAATAATAAAATCCTTCGTGTGGACTTTCAGTTAAGGATTGTTTTAATTCTTTAAACCAGAGGGGGTGAGTGTAATCGCTTGTGGCTAGCAAGTTTAATCCTTTGCTTAACGCTCCGAGCCTCAAGTTTTTCAAGTCGCAGTTTTTGCTTACTGCTCGAGAGTATTTAGAATGCAAGTGCAAGTCTGCATAAATCATCTAATGTAACTCAACGCGTCTTTGTTGACGGGCATTGTTTCTGGAGCTGGCGCGAGTGCTTTCAATTCTTCTTTCTTGGCTTGGTCTTCGATCTTGTGTAGTAGTTTTTCAACTTTTCTAGCTCTATCATCAAGTCCTTTCAAGTCGAGTTTCTCGCTTGTTTTCTTTTCTAACAAGCGGACGAGTGCTTTAGCTCCTTCTGGGTCTAAATTGCTTCCAGTAGTTTCGACTAAGATGCACGCACCGCTGAGGCCGTATAATTTTGATAGTGCTGGTAACAACCCGGCCATGCCTACTACTGGTATTACTGTTGGCACTTGTTTAGCGCCTAGTTTAGCGTAGTCTTTCAATAATTTTTTCGAACTAGTATAGCAATAAGTTTTAGGCATTCCTTTCAAGTTGTTTACTGAATACCCCGCCATTGCCATTACTTCCGTAACGCCTAAGTCTTTAGCTAGTGAGAGTATTGTTGAAGATACTTCGTATTGTCCTTCTACGGTTAATGGTTGTAAGTCTCCTTTTAAGAAGAATAATTGTTTTTTCTTGCCTTTCTTGTAGAATAATTGCATTGTGAATGCTTTCAAGTAACCTGAAGGCATTGATAGTACTTGGTTTGGAAAATGAGGCGAGTAAATAGTTGCTATTCTTTCTGCTTTCATTGTTTTGATTAAGTTGTCTACTGCCATTTTGGAAACGAATCCAATTCCCGGCAATCCGACTACTAACAAAGCGTTTTTTGTTTTAATTTTTTTCTTTTGCTTGATTACTGATTTAGTTAATTCTATAGTCATTCTTAATCACTTAAGGAAGCGAATCAATAAAACCCCTTGGCTTTTCGCCTATATTCGCCATACTTGTCTTCAATGCTGAATTTAGCAGGGTGAACTGAAATCGTTGACTCACTGCAATGCGTTGGCTTTAGAGTGAAAGAACTGCATTTAACGCATTTCTTTATTAATTTCACTTCAATCGCTCCATTGAAGCTTCAAAATTAGTTGAATTGCTCTTCTCGATTATCGTGCTTACTTCGTTCATTTTCTTTTCTGCTTGTTTTATTTCAGGAGACGAAATCGTAATCAAGTATTTTCCGGAACCTAAGTAATGCGCGTTTGGTAGTTTCTTCAACAACTCGCTTAATTCTTTTACTCCGTTTGGCGCGTAAGAAACCGCAGTAACTTGAGCCTTTAACTCGATTATTTTGATTTTTATTTCTTGCTTGGCTGTTTCTTGAAGTATTGTAAGCAATTGCTTTGGTACTTTAGTTTTCGGCTCGTAACCTTGTGAAAGCGCTTCAAATACTGTGTACAAGTCTCCGAATTCTGCTACGAGTGGTTCGACTTGTTTTTGCAAGGCGTCAAAAGTTTTTCCAGTCTTGCGGGCTATTTGTTCTAATAGTTTTAAAGCTCGCTTTTGTGACTGGTAAGATGCTAGTTTTCGTTTTTTTTCTATTTCAGAAACCCGCTTGACGCTGGCGTCGATTTGGTTCTTGTTTTTGTCTATTAAAGTAGTGCGGACGACGATTATTTGGTCTTCTTTTAAGTGTTCCCGAATGTTTTTGATCCAGCCGGATGAAACCTCTGAAATGTGAATGAATGCTTCAAGATTGCCGTATTCAGGCAACGATACGACTGCCCCGAAAGGCATTATTTTTCTAACTATTCCTACTGCTAATTCATTCAATTCAGGGTAATTCATTTTAACGCTTTACTTCCGACTTCTTCTTCATTCTGCCAGTAGTCACTCGCTCATGTTTTTTCTTGCAAACCATGCACTCGAGCATTAACTTGTTGCGAATGCCTTGCTTTTTGACTTTGGCTTTGCCTTTAACCTTGCCGTGGTATCCCGCTAGCTTGCGCTCGTATTTTCGAGTACCCCATGACATTGTTCGGCCTTTCTTTGCTTTAGAAGTGCTTACTTTAACTTTGTGATTTGTAGTCTTCTTGCATTTTGGGCAATAAGCTTTCTTTTCTTTTGGAACCATCATTCTAATAATTCACCTGTCTTTTGTAATCGTAAATTAAATTATTACATTCCTTTTGGCTAGAAAGGAAGCTATTTCTTCAGGCAATTCTACGTGTTCTCCTTCAGTGAAGGGACCGTAAGTCTTGCCGTCAAAGCCGACAAACTCGGGTATTGAAGAAGCAATCTTGGCTTTTACTACGCCGGTAGACTTCTTTTTTTCAGCTACGCTGACCTTCAAATACTCGCTAATTAATCTGATTAGTTCATTATATAACTCTTTTTCTTGGGTAGTCAAGCCTTCTCCAGAGATGCTGGACGACTCGCAATCTCGAAGTGCTTTGAATAAAATCTTGTATAACCGCTGTTTGCGTAAGTCTTGAATCAATCTCTGAAGCGAGTCAATAGCCCTAGCTTCCTCTATCGAGAACTTAGTCGCTATGTTCTTCTTTTTTTCTTCGAGTATTTGCTCGTACGCAGTGAAAAAGTCTTCCTTGACCGCTTGCACGCTGCTAGAGTGCCTTTCTTGCACTAAAAACTTTCTCAACTCGTCGTAACTAGTCTGCTCCAAAAACCCACCTAGTATTCCTTGTTTTTTACTGAACTAAAAGCTTTTTACTGTGGCTATTTTCTTGCATTCCATGAATACTGCCACGAATTCAGGCACTTCCCGCGTTTCGCCCGCCTTGAAAGAATAATCCTCAATTAACTTAAAGCTCGAGTCAACGGTTGCTTCTATTTTGCAAGCCTTGTTTGAGAACGCGATTATTTTATTCATGGAAAAATCCTTCAGTTTTAATCTAGCGGCTTTGAATCCAGTGCTTCCGTGCAACGAGTCAGGCAAGCGAATTAACCGATGCAAGTCTGTACTCACTGGAATATCGAGTTTTACGTTGCTTTGTTTAGCGAATTCGTTGTAAAAAGCATCCCATAAGAACGTTGTTTTTTTGACCGCACTCCAATTACCTGAAGACAAGTTTTCCAACAACAACTCTTTTTGTTCAAGTATTGACTTGTTTCTAGATAACTTGACTAGTTCTTCATTGCTAGCTTGATTTAAGCGATTAATGCAGTAGTCGAAAAACTTTTTCTTCCAACCCTTATCTTTTGAAGTAGGGCCGAATAGTTTTTTTTCTCTAGCTCCAAAAATTTTTGCTTCGTTCAAAAAGAATTCTTTTTCAGGAACAGAAACGAATTCGGCTAGTTCTTTTCGAGCATTGCTGGTTAATTCTTTTACTGCGTCGGTTTCCAAGTGAATGTGAAATCCTTTTTGTCCTGAGAAGTTAGTTTCTATCTCGTTTTGAGAAAAGCCTAGTTCCGGCAAGTATTCCTCGACTATCTTCAATGCCGAGTCTTTAACGCAGTAAACGTATTCTTCAGAAAACAATCCGAATTCTAATGGTGCGTAATCCAAGTCGAAAACTAAATCGCAATTCAAGAATTCTTTCCTAGGCATTGGCTTGGCTTCCGGCAGTCGATAGTGAGCCAGCGAGTAAGAAATGTATAACGGCGTCTCGTTTACTAAGAAATAATTCAATTCCTTTGATGAAGAAAAAGATTTGTGCCTCAAGTCGATTTTTTCTTTGAAGCCGAAACCAAACTCTCTATGCGTCAAGTCGCTTACGTTTAATTCTGTTTGAGCGTAGTGTTCTGAAAACTTTTTTTTAACGAAAATCATTTCTTTCCCCTAATTGCTGAAACGCATTGCCTGCACAAGTTTTCACCCAATCCTTGTGCTACGCTGGACGAATAATTAATCGAGTCATGCTTGTAAACCCAAGAAAGAGTTGATTCTGCTTCTCTTTCAGTAAAGTCGTGAGTGCTTTTCCTGCATGATTCCACGTATTGTTTTAATACGTCAATTGCTTGTTCCTGCGTTAAAGAATCCTTAAAGCAACAAACTGCTAGAGTCATTGATCCATAGTAGCGTTTTCCTTCAGGCAAGCCGTTTTTCACCATTTTTTGAATACAATCTAATGCAAGCAAGCTTCCTTTGAATGAGCGGGGGTTGTAGTCTTCTTTGGGTATTTTTTCCCTTAACTCTTCAGCCGTGTTTTGAATCAACTCCGGCAATTCTTTCGAATTGACTTTTAATTCTCTCAATCGTTGTGAAATGCTTTCTTTAAGCAAGTCTTTCAACTCGTTCTCGTCTAGCTTTACTATTCCTTTCTCTACGTTTTTTTCCCTCAAGCTTTTCCCGTGCTTTAAGTAATCAATTACTTTCAACTCGAATCCTGGCTTTATTGATGGAAAAAAATCTCTAGCTACTAGCATTAATTCTTCTTGGCTTTGCATTCTTGAGACGAATTCTTTTGCTTTCAAATCAGCGAATTTCTTGAATAATGAGGAATTGTTCAAGCAAGCGATCAACAATTTAGCCAAGACTAGGTTTTTTGATTCGTTAAAATCATCACCGCTTGCAGGCATTTCTTCCTTTTTCAACGCGTTTATTACTAGGCTGGAAGCTGCTTCTAGTTCAGTAAACGAAACGCTTGAATCGTTTTCTATTAATTCCTTAGCGCTTGACAAAAAAGGATACTTCGCAATAAAACCCACTTGAATAACCCACACTATTTTTAGTTGTGAGCAAATAAAAAACGAAATGATTTCATTTTTCTGCTAAAATTTTTAATTCTTTTAGCGAGTCGATTATATAGTCTGGGCCCAGTGCGTTTAGTGAAGTGCCTGCCGTGTAAGCGGCGGCTATTGTTTTGACGCCTGCTGCTTTGCCTGCTTGAATGTCTGTTTCAGAATCGCCCACAAAAAACGAGCTTGTTGCTTCACCGCCAAGCAATTCTAGCGCCTTTAAAACTGGTTCAGGGTGAGGCTTGTAGTTTAAAGTATCTTCTGGGGTGATTATGCAATCAAAATAATTAGTTAAATTGTAGTAATTCAAGATTTCGTTAGTGGATGTTTTTCCTCTGCCTGTAACAATGCCTGTTTTGAATCCTTTTTCTTTCAGGAATGAAAGCGTGTCTATTACTTCAGGAAAAACGTTTACTAGTCTAGTCATGTTTTCTTTTTGGAAACTTCGGTATAATTCCAAGAATGAAGGCAAGTCTGCTTCTCTTACGCCAAACATAGTAAAGCATTCTTGAACTGGCTTTCCAGTAATTAATTGCATGAAGTTTTCCGGTAGATTGCTGTTTTTCATTGAGAAAGTGTGGAGGAATGACTGGTGTATGAACTCGGTTGAGTCTACAATGACTCCGTCGAAATCAAACAAAAAACAAGAATTCATCTTCAAGCGTTTTCTACTCTTGGCGCTAAGTAGTAACACAACTTGGCTTTGCCGACTTCGTAAGACACTTTTACTGGCGCGTCAGTCTTCATTTCTAGTGTAAGCACGTTATCTTCAGTGCAGGAACGAGTCATGTCTTCTAAGTACTCGAATGGAAACATTGCGCGGCTCTTGTTCTTGATGTCTAGCTCGACTACTATTTCTGAATTCTTTTTAGTTTCTACGCGTAAGTCTCCAGAATCTCCGTTGGCTTCTACTAAGAATTCCGCATCGTCTGCTTGAAGAATGACGTGGCTTGACAGCAATCCAGCGTCTCTAAGCATTCCTTTCAATGCTCCGCCTTTGATTTTTAGCTTGGTGTCAAACTCGATTTTTGGTTCGCGGGGAGTGTTAGCTGAACTTTCTAGTAAGGGTAGTTTGAAGCTGCGTTTTGATTTTCCTGTAAAGTCTAGCAATAACCTGTTTTCTTTCTCGTCTAGTTTGATGGATAGTTTTTCTCCGCTTGATGCTGAAGACAAGACTTTAGTAAAATCGACTAGGTTTAAAGTGATTGATGCATTGCCTTCAGTGTTTAATTCAGTGAACGCGTTTTTTGGTAGAGAGAAGTCAACCATTGCTATTTGTGATGGGTCCATTGATCTTAGTTTTAATCCGTCGCTGGTTACTTCAAAAGTTCCTTCGTCTACTAAATTAACTATAGCGTCGATTGCTTGCTTGAATTCCTTAGCGTCAGTTATTACTAATTCCATACTAAAAACCACCTTAAATAAAACAAATAAGATTTGGACTAGTTAGCAATAATAAGGTTTTTCTTAAGTGTACGTAATGGTTCTATCGCATCCAGGCGGCACTTGGAACTGCAAGAATAATAATAATTTGACGTAGCCAATGAATGGAATCCTGAAAAACACGTTTCCAAGTATTTTTTTCTCGTCCACGAAGTCGAAAGATGCTTCTTGGTCTAGTACTTGGTTGTTGTCTCCTTTAGTTAAATAATACGCTCCATCTGGAGTGTTGATTTTCAACATTGCTCTGTGAATAATCAACCCGATATTGTTAGGTTCTGGCTCGAATACTATAATGCTATTGTTTGATGGTTTTGAAGAGAATTCTTGACCGTCAAACAAAATGCTGCTAGTACACAAGTCTGGGTTCGTCCCGATAAAACAGCGGTTTTTTACTAGCTTAATGCTTTGGCTTAACTCGCTTCTGCTTAGTTGAGTAGTTACTTCTGGTGCTTGAATTGGGTCTCCTTTCAAGAAAATCAAGTCTCCCCTCTGCAATTCGGGAAGCATGCTGCATGAAGTCACTACGTTTAGTGGTGAGGAAGTGTTCAACAAGAAACCAAGCAAGAACCAAGCAGCTCCAGCGAACACTAGTGCGATTACTAGTTCTTTCAATGTAGTCTTCCAGTCTCCTTCTTTTTTTGGAGAAAAATCAAGCACTATTAACGCTAATAATGCAAAAAAGACGAGTACTCCGAAAAACTCTTGGTTAGTTAATAAGTACAACGCGAGGAATAATCCCGCGATTGCGTATAAAATCCAGTTCTTGTATTTTGCTAAATCCACTTCAAGTCCTCTCGAAGTAGTAGTACGCTATTAGAAATAAAGCTATTAGTCCAAACGAGTCTAAGCCGTACAATAATCCGTAGAATGAGTCTCTAGTTCCTTCGTATAACAAGAATAATCCTGCTATTAACGTCAGTGAATTCATCCGCGCCTCACTTTAAGGTCTTGTCTAAGTCTTTCAATTCGTCTTCAGCTTTCTTTAACGCGTCTAGAAGCTTCTTTTTTGGGCTAGAGCCTTTGATTTTGATTACTGGATTCCTTGAAGTAGGGTGATCGTAGTCTGAAGCAGCAAAAGAAACGTCTTTATCTTCTAGTACTTTTTCTACTAAGTAGTTAGCGAATCCTAAGTCGCTTCCTTGCATTAATACTTGAAACTCGTCTTTTTCGTCAACTAATATTTTAATTTTCATTTTATCAACTCTCATTGCTTATTTTGGTACTTTTCTCTTTTCAAAATTGCCGCAAACGCATTTAAAACCATTTCCTTCTCTAGTCATTTGCTTCTTGCACTGCCTGCAATTAGCTTTAACTACGCCCAAGTCGGGTTCTGCAATAGTCAAGTACGTTCCTAGTTTTTTTACTTCAACTATTCTAGCCTTCAAGTAGTCTCCTATTTTGACGTAGTCTGAAAATCTTTCAGTGTATCCTTTTTGTATTTCGGAAATTCTCATGAACGCAAAAGAATTATCCACGCCAACGTTGTCGACTGGCTGGAATTTCAATAAAGACATTTGCTCGCTTAATACGTCTTCCAAAACTGCGTAAACCAAGTCGCCTTTCTTCAGCATTCTAATAGTTTTTCCATTAACTGTGGCTTGAAGTTTTTCAGTTGACAATTTTCCTAGAATGCTGCCGTAAACTATTCCGCTTTGTTCGAATGTGCCTTTGCTTGGCTCTAGTTCTTCGCTAGTGGATATTGTTTTGCCGGGGTAAACTAATTCGTTTTTCAAAAGATTAAATACAACTCCTTTTAGTAAAAAAAAGAAAAATTACTTGCTTACTTTCATCAAGCCCTTCATCAAGTCGTCAGCTGTTTCAACGTTTTCCTTAAACAAGCTTGACTTTGCTATTTCTTCCTTTTTAGGCTCGGTTTTTTGAATTTCCTTGACTTGTTGTTTGACTTCAGCGTGTTTTTCCTTTATTTCTTCAAGCTTGTTTTCTTTTACTTCACCCAAGTCTCCTAGGATGTCGCTCATTTCGTTAGAAATGTGTCCAACAATGCTTTGAATAACGCCGTGGTTTGAACCTTCTTCGTTAATTGATTCTTTTAATACTTTGATTAATTCATTCAATCCCAAAAGCCTTCCTTGCAGGTAAGCTTCCTTCTCTGGTCCCGAGTAATTCTTCATAACAAAAAATAGCTTTGCGTGGTTTAAATACGTTCTCTTAACGACAAGCTTAAAGGTTTCTTGAAGCGTTATTTTAATCGTGGTATTGGAGTCGATTTTGGATCCCGCTTACGCGAGGAAAAACCCGTTCCTTCTAGTATTGTCCGGCTTCTTGTTTGTGTCGCTTGGAGTAATAGCTACTTTGTTTTTGAAGCTTGGAGCAACTAGTGAATTCTTATTGATTTTGTTTATTACGCTCCCAAGCATTCCGTTCATTTTGAAAGGCTTCGAATTAGAAGAACAAGACGTCGAAAAGAAAGTCTGCATTGGCAACACTTTAGAATGCCATTTGCCGGCTATTACTTATTTGGCTGCGTTCTTTCTTGGAATGATTATTGGTTTCACTTTCTGGTACTTGTTCTTGCCCGATTCTCAAGTAACTCAATTGTTTTCACTGCAACAAAACGAATTGAAGTCAATTACTGCTAGCTTTCAAGGTGCTTTCACTATAAACGTTAATCACTTCGAGACTATTTTCTTGCATAACTTGGAAGTAATGGCTTTAATTTGGGTGTTCTCTTTGCTTTATGGCGCGGGAGCTATATTCATATTGACTTGGAATGCTTCGGTAATCGCAGTCTTCCTCGGAGAACTAGCTAAGTTGTCTTTGCTTCGAGAAGGAAGCATTTTGACTGGGTTGAGTTATGGCTTCTTGGGAATTCTGCCACATGGTATTTTTGAACTAGCTTCCTACTTGACTGTTGCTTTGTCAGGAGGAATTCTTTCAAGCGCTATTATTAGAAAATCTTACCGAACAAAAGAATTCACTCATGTTATTTTTGATGTAGTAAAACTAGGCGCTTGGGCAATAGTAATACTAGCCATAGCAGCATTCATAGAGTCAACCGGCGGCTAATTATTTCTTCTTCTTTTTATGTTTTTTTTCTTCCGGTTCTAAGGTTTTGGCTTTAGTTTCTTGGTATGACTCCAAGAATGATTGAATTACTGCGTTGTAATCTATTTTTTTTCCCGGATTCATGTTGTCGGATAAGTTAGTTGCTAGCCTGCTTAATTCTAGCGGGAATATTATTTTGTTGCTCTTGCCTTGAGATATTTGCTTCAACGCATCAACGTAAAGAATGGCTAGCGTTTTGTTGTCAATGCTGCGGCCTACTTTGTCTAATAATTCGATTGCTATTTGCTTTGCATGCGCTTCAGTCTCGATTTTTTCCTTGAATTCTTTTGCTTCGCGTTTCTTTTGGAAGGATTCAGTTAATCCTTTAGGTAATTCAATGCTTTGAACTTCTACGCGGAGCGTACTAATTCCCCAAGCAGATTCTACGTCTTTAATTGTAGAATACAAGTCTAAGTTGATTGACTCAGTTTTTTCCAATACTTCTTCTAACAACATTTTTCCAACTACGTTTCTCACTTGAGACAACATTAAGTTAGTTATCGCACCCTTGTGATCCTTGATTTCAATAACTGCTTTCTTGGGATCAACTACTCTGTAGTAAACAATAACGTCAATCTTCAAATGCAAGTCGTCTTGAGTAATTACTTCCTGAGGGTGAATGTCTAAGACTTGTGTTCTCAAGTCGGTTCTAACTTCCTTGTCTATATATGGAAACAAGAAAGCAAAACCTGGGCCAATTACTTTGTAAAATCTTCCCAGCCTAAAGACGACGCCTCGTTCGTATTCCTTAAATTCAACGTACCTTGGAAAAAATGCTATTACTAGTACGGCCAGCAACCCGACTGGAAGAAGCGTGCTTAAAGGAATTTTAAGAGACAAAACGCTGGCAATAATTATTCCTACTACTGCAAGAATGGCGATAAAAATTGCTGCTTGTCTAGAATCTCCACTACCTCCGTGAGATTGACTAGAGTGGCTTGAATGGCCTCCGCCGTGAGAATCGTGTCCAGACATATTAATGAAATATGCGGGATTGATTTATTTAAAACTGTAGATATGTCTTAAATAGTCTCGAAGACTTCTTAAATTTAGAGAAATGGAAGAAAAAAGAATTTTAGTTTTAAGCGTGGATATTGACAATGACGTCGGCGAAAAGGCTAGAATTAAGGGCCCGATTGTTGGACGAAAAGAAAACCTTGACGCTGCTTTGAAGCTAGGCGAAGCTGATCCTGAAGATACTGATGTAAACACTATTTTTTACGCGGTAAAAATTTACGACGAATTAAGCAAACAACACAAGCAAGCTCAAGTAGTTACTTTGACAGGCGACGCTCATGTTGATTATCATGCTCAAAGCGAAGTAGTCAAACAGTTAGAAAAAGTAATTTTAGAATTTTCTCCTGAAGCGTGCGTTTTCGTTTCAGACGGTGCTAGTGATGAATCCATTATTCCTTTGATTCAAACTCGCGTTAGAATAGTTTCAATAAAAACTGTTACCGTAAAGCAAGCGAAAGAATTAGAAAAAACTTACTTTGTTATTTTAGAAAAATTAAAGGAGCCTCAAATTGCGGGAATAGTTTTCGGAATTCCCGGCGTAGCGTTATTGTTGTTTGCTTTTTCTGAATTCCTGGGAATTCGAGTTCTTTTAGGCGTATTGGGTAGTTATTTGATTTTCAAGGGGATTGGTTTAGAAGCTAGATTCCTCCGCTTGTTTTCAAGAACCCGCATTTCTTTTGACAAGGCTAATTTTATTTTCTACTTCGCAGCAATAGCCTTCTTGGTTATATCAATTATTCTAGGCGTTAATGAAGCATTCGTAGTGCAATCTTTAGGGTTGAATAACTTGCCTAAAGAAGCGGCTTTAGTTTTGAAAGAATTCTTGAAACTGCTTCCTGTATCAATCTTGTTGATAGTAATTGGCGAAGTGCTTCAAGCAATTCAAGACAAGCGAACTTACGTATTGCCTAATTACATTGTCAGCGGCTCGGGGTTAATGTTGTTTTGGCTAATAGCAAACAATGCAGCTGACTGGATTGTTGGAGTAACTGCTTTTGGTGAATTCTTTTACTCCTTAATTCTGGGAATAATAGCTATGACTGCAGTTACTTACTTGGCTAGAGAATTCAAACGCGCTATTATTTCAAGAATGAACTTGGAAGGAAAGGACGCGTACACTGACATTGGTGGATTTATTGGCAAAGTCGTAGGAATAAACAAGCGACGTGAAACCTTAATCCTTCAAACTAGTTCAAACCAAAAAATAGACTTGGAATTCGGCAACGTAGCAGAAGTAGGCGACAAAATCATCATCCGCTACTAACTTTTTCAAAATATTCTTTTAATTGTTTAGCGTATTTTTCGTCTAAAGAATACTACTCCTAATTCTAGGGCTTTGTTTAACGCTCTGAACGCTTGTTCATTTTTTGGAGACGCTAGTTTGATCATATCTGGCTGGTGAAGTACTCTACTAACTGCGTTTCGCGGCAGGTTAGTAAAAAATAGTTTACCTAAATGCATTTTTTCTTCATGCGTTAATTCTTCAATCACTGTATGCTGGATCCTCCGTCGATTATTATTTCTTGTCCCGTCATGAAATTACTTTCTTTGCTTGCTAGAAAAACGCAAGCCCAACCAATATCTTCAGGCTTGCCGGCCCTCTGTAAAGGAATGTTTTTAGCGTATTCCTTGATTCCTTCATCATTCATTGAAACGTGAACGCCTGGAGTGTCAATCAAGCCAGGACAAACCGCGTTGACGTTTATTTTCTTGCTAGCTAGTTCTAGCGCTAGTGCTCGGGTAAATCCAAGGACTGCGGCTTTAGTCGCGCAGTAGTGAGTCAAGCCAGAATAGCCTTGTACTGCGGCAATGCTTGAAATATTAATTATTTTTTTTAATTTTCCAGACGCTAAAGCGTGTTTGCAGCAGTTTTTTACTCCTTTTAGGTTTACGTTCATTGTTTTCTCCCAAACCGCGTCATAGTCTGAGTCTCCAAATTGTTTGAATGGAAAAATTCCTGCGTTATTCACTAGGATGGTTACGCCTTTGTTTTTCAAGGCAGCTTCAACTTGCTTTTCGTCAGAAACATCGCATTTTGCTGCCGTAGCGTTTATTTCTTTAGCTGTTTTTTCTGCTTCAACAAAATCAATATCTGCGATTATTACTTCCGCGCCTTCTTTTACGAATGCTTCAGCTATTCCTCGGCCGATTCCTTTGCTTGCGCCGGTAATGAATGCTTTTTCTCCTTTCAATCTATTCATTTTTTTATCACAACCAATTGTTTTTCTTAAAGTAATAAAGCGTAGGTAGAGTCACGATTAGCATTATTGTTATTATTTCCCAGAATGCGAATTCTTCAGTTGCTAACGGCAGGATTACGTTCATTCCATAAGCGCTTGCTACCAGCGTAGGCAGCATTAAAATCAAAGTCAACGCAGTCAAGCGCTTCATTATGTAGTTCAAGTTGTTGCTTGTAATGCTCAAGTATCCTTCCATTGCGTTGGTTACTAGCTCGCGTAGTGTTTCAGTCATGTCTGCTAAGCGAAGCAAGTGGTCGTAAACGTCCCTAAAGTAAATTGACGTCTTGGGGTTAATGTAGTCGTAATCTCTTCTGGCTAGAACGTTTAATACGTCTCGCATTGGCCAAATAATTCTCCTAACGTCTACTACTTGGCGTTTTAATTGGAATAGTCTCTGAATCGTTTTTTGAGACGGCGTGGTTTTGAATAGTTTTTCTTCTACTTCGTCTATTTCGTCGTCTAATTTTTCTATTATTGGGAAAAAGTCGTCGACTATTGCGTCAAATACTTGGTATGCTAAAAAATCATGGCCTTTAGTTAGCAAGTGGGGTTTGTTTTTCACGTTGTCCATTACTTTCTGCAAGC
>JABWCK010000045.1 GCA_013360305.1 Microcaldota archaeon | reverse complement strand
ACTGGGAGTCAATGGAAATGGAACTAGTTTACGACGTTTGCCACAATATTGCCAAAATCGAGAAACACAAAGGCAAAAAAGTCTGCGTCCACAGAAAAGGAGCAACCCGCGCGTACTGGCCAGGAATGACCGACTTGCCAAAAGACTATTCAAGCGTCGGCCAACCCGTACTAATACCAGGAAGCATGAGCACTTCTTCATACATTCTAGCAGGCTTGCCTGGCGCAGAAGAAACCTTTGGTTCATCCTGCCATGGTGCAGGAAGAGTAATGAGTCGATCCCAAGCAATTCGATCTTTTGATTCAACGAAATTACAAAAAGACATGTTGTCCGGAGGAGTATACGTCCGCGCAACCAAGCCACACATCTTGAGTGAAGAAGCAGGCGGCGCTTACAAGAACGTTGACGAAGTCGTCGAAAGCGTTCACTCTGCTGGATTAGCCAAACCAGTCGTCAAACTAGAACCAATCGGAGTAGTCAAAGGATGATATAATTTAATGACTATTTGTATAGCGCAAATAATAGATTCAACTGCACAATGTTTAACTGCTCAAGTAAATGTTGATCTAACTCTTGCTTCATTTCCAATTGTTTTGACTATTCTTGGAATACTGACGTTATATTTTGGAAAAATAGTTAATGCAGGAAAAATATATACTCAGGGAAAGTTTAACGAATACTTTCAAGGTACAGCGTATATAATAACGGTTATTCTATTTCCCTTTTCACTGCTTTTATCTATTGAAGAAATTTTCAAATATTCTATCCAAATATCTGAAACGTGGATTTTATTTATTTTTTTAACTATTTCGTTATTATGTGTTCTTTCTGTTAAAAAATATTATGAAAATAGCAGTAGTAGTTGGCGTTCAATTTATATGTGGTTAACCGAAAATCACGGGTATAATGCATTATTTGTATTTATTTTAAATTTTCTTATTTTAGCTACTTTAAACCCAATTTTTAATAATAATGATCCATTAGTTTACAAAACAGTATACTTTTCACTTTTACTTGCTACTTTATCCTTAAATGCAATTATATATGGCTTAGAAAGAGAAAGAAAAATATATTTTAATGGAAAACTTTGTACCTTATTAAAATTTGATGGAAAGTTTTTTCATTTAAAATTAGATCAACCTACTAAAATATATTTAATTCCTAAAGAAAAAATGAAAGAAATAGTGAGTGAGACTTATGATGGTTAAAACAACAACTATTAAGCAAACAATTGAGATTCAGCGTTGTACTCCTGAACAAGTTTATTCAGTGTTAATGAATACTGCCAAGCATGAAAAAATGACTGGAAGCAAAGCAAAAATCGATCCAAAAGTTGGGGGAAAATTCACTGCTTGGGATGGATACATTTCAGGCGAAAACGTTGAACTAGTTCCTGGACGAAAAATAATTCAAAAATGGAGGACGCTTGAATGGCCTGCTGATGCAGAGGACTCAGTTTTTCAACTAGAATTATTCAAAACCAAAACTGGAACCAAAATAGTAATGACTCACTCTAAAGTACCCGCAGACCAAGCCGACAACTATGCACAAGGCTGGACTGATTACTATTGGAACCCAATGCGAGCATACTTTAAGAATTAGTTTTGGGTTGAAAGCCTTTTCTAAAGGCTTTCTTACCACCCGTAGTATTTGGCTTGTGAGTAAGAGAAGGTCATTAACGCGTCGATTGCGCCTTTGTCTATTAGTTTCTTGTTTTGCATTAACAACTTTAAGCCAACGTTTGCTTTTCCTAACAAGCCCATTTTGCTTAAGTTCATTGGTAGCGTGCGGCCGATTTGGTTTAGTTCTTCATCGCTGAAAGAGTAAAGCAAGTCTTTTCCTTTCACTAGTTTATCATAGTTAGGGAATTCCTTGCTCCATAAGTATTGGTATTCGCCTAAAACTGAAACGCTAGTATTGTGAGAATCAATTGCTTTCTTGGCGATTTGTGAAGCGTATTCGCCTGATTTCAAACTCAAGTGAGTGCCGCCTTCAAACATTGGACTAGTAAAGCCTGCAGCGTCACCGATTAATATTAAGCCATCAGAAACAGTTTTTTGCAATGGACCGGAAGCAGGAATCAAGCCGCCAAAAGTTTTGACTGACTTTTTTCCTTCCCATTTCATGCGTTTAATGAATTCATCCAAGAAAGGCTTTGCCTTATTGTTTTGGTTTGTTACTAGCCCAACGTTTGCTCGACCGTTCTTTTTAGGAATCATCCACAAGTAACCATGCGGAGCTAGTTCAGGCCATAAATAAAAATCTAAAAACCCGTCTCGGGGAATGTCTTGCAATTCATACTGCATTCCTACTACGGTCTTGAATCTTTGCTGCAATCCAAGCATTCTTGAAGAAACAGATTGTACTCCAGAAGCGTCAATAACTAGTTTAGCCTTGTCTTCGCCTTTTGAATGCTCTATAGTCCAGTCAGCGTTTTTAGTCATTTTTTCAACGCGAGCGCCTAATCTAACCACCGCTCCTTTTCCTTCGGCTAAGTTGACTAAGTATTGTTCGAACAAGTGTTTTTCTAAAACCATTCCTTTCTCGTAAAGAATAGGCGAATAACCATCCGGAAAAACTACTCTAACTCCGTCGACTTTTTCGGAAATGACTTCGTCTGGAATAATCAAGCCAGTGTTTTCTAAAGCAAAATC
Source organism: Microcaldota archaeon (assembly GCA_013360305.1). Classification (GTDB taxonomy): domain Archaea; phylum Micrarchaeota; class Micrarchaeia; order Norongarragalinales; family Norongarragalinaceae; genus JABWCK01. Next base: position 2,320 of record JABWCK010000045.1, on the reverse strand, counting down.
ACTCAAGCATTCTCCACAATGCACTGGCTCGCCAATACTAGCGTGTTCTTCCAAGACTAAGACTTTCAAGCCTTTCTTGGCGCAGTGAACTGCAGCGCTACCGCCAGCAGGACCAGCTCCAATGATTGCTACGTCATAAACCATTTCATCACTCTTAAGGGTAAGAGAAATTAAAACCGTTTTGTTCTAGTTGATGAAGAAAAACGACTCCTACTAGTTGGACGCCTGAACCCTGTAGAAGGACGAGGCGAACCGAAACCACGGCTTGGCCTACCGCCTTCGCGTCTGAATCCAGTTCTTGGTCGGTCACTTCGGTGTTCAGAATGGCTTCGTACTGGTGCTTTTCCTCTAGGAACAACGAATGAAGCGATTTCAGACTCGCTTAACTCGTACTTAGATATTGAAGTATCCAAGTCGCGAACCATGTCGTGAATAGTCCTTTGGTCGTGCAAGGTAGTAACGAAAGTAATTGCTTTACCTTCACGTTCTGCTCGGCCAGTTCGGCCAATTCTGTGAGCATAAGTCTTGAAGTCTTCTGGCAAGTTGTAGTTAATAACGTGAGTTACTCCTGGAATGTCTAAACCACGAGCAGCAACGTTTGTAGCTACAATAATCCTCAACTTTCCAGCCTTGAACTCGTCCATAATGCGCGTTCTTCGAGACTGAGTCAAGTTGCCGTGTAATCCTTCCACGCTATAGCCAGCATCCTTTAATCTCAAAGATAATTTGTCAGCTGAAGCTTTAGTTTTAGTAAAGATTATAGCAAAATCAGGGTTTTCCTTATTCAATATCAAAGCTAACGCTTTCAATTGGTCCTTCCAATCAACATTAACGTAAAATTGTTTAATGTTGGAAATGTCGTTTTCGTCCTTGCTTACTTCCATGTATTCAGGGTGATTCATGTGCTTTCTAGCTAAGTCGCGAATTTCTGAAGGCATAGTAGCAGAAAACAAGGCGGTTTGTCTTGCTTTAGGCGTTGATGACAATATTCTTTCTACGTCTTCAACGAATCCCATTTCAAGCATTTTGTCAGCTTCATCCAATACAACCATGCTTACTTTAGATAAATCTAGCGCCCTTCGTTCAATCAAGTCTAGCACTCGGCCAGGAGTTCCGACAACGATTTTCGGGTGGATTTGGTTAAGCAATCTAGCTTGTCTTTCTACATCTTCTCCGCCGTAAACAGTCATGAACTCGCGTTTCTTGCTTGGAACTAGTTTTTGAAACTCAGTAGTTACTTGCATTGCTAACTCGCGTACTGGGGCTAAGACTAGTGCTTGAACGTGGTTTTCGCCAGTCAATTTTTCAATTAACGGTATACCGAAAGCAAAAGTTTTTCCGCTTCCAGTCTTTGATTGGCCAATCAAGTCGGAACCCATTAATAAAATCGGGATTGCTCGCTCTTGAATTGGTGTTGGGGACGTAATGCCCATTTTCTTTAAAGAGTCAATTATTTCATGACCTAAACCTAGTTTGTCAAACATTTTTTTTTATATTCTCCACCAAACTTTTATCGAAAAGTTTTGGTCAAAAACGCCTAGACTAAGCGTTAAAAGTAGGCAAAACAAAACTCTTTTTCAGAGCTTTTAATTAATCAATTTAAACTATCGCTAAAAAAAATAGCGCGTTTTCAATTCTAATATGCCTACAAAACTCTGTGTTTAATGCAGGCTTCTTCTAAATAGAATTGCCCGCGGACAGATAATCTAGTAAATAATTACTGAAAAAACTAGTTAATAAACCCAAGCCAATAACAATAATACTGCGTTTTTTTAAAGCAATTATAGGAGAAATGACTTTTTTTGAATAACGAATTAATTGAACAACCAATTCCTAAACTAATTAGAAAAATAGCTACGCCTGCGTCAATCGGCTTTTTTTTCAGCAGCATGTATAACGTAGTTGATACGTACTGGGCTGGACAGTTGAGTACGACTGCTTTAGCAGCAATGACTTTATCGTTTCCAATATTTTTCTTGATAATAGCCTTGGGTTCAGGAGTAGGACAAGGAGTAACTGCGCTAGTAACTAATGCGTTAGGTGCAAATGACAAGGAAAAAGCCAAGACTTATGCTACTCAAAGCTTGACTTACGCGCTAATAGCAACGATTATTTTAATGATCGTAGGATTATTTGCTACGCCTTACTTGCTTCAAGTAATGAATGCGCCAAGCGACGTCGCAAAGCTAGCTATTGATTATACTACCATAATTTTCTTGGGAACTTTTTCATTCATTATTACTTTCGCAATGAATTCGTTGCTGAATTCAACAGGCGACACTAAAACTTTCAGAAACGCGTTAGTAATTAGTTTTGTTTT
>JABWCK010000009.1 GCA_013360305.1 Microcaldota archaeon | reverse complement strand
TTTCAGAAATGCTTAAAGAAATCGGCTTAATGCTTGAAGACGAGTCTTCCATCTTGCACCAAGCAGCTCGACGAAATGTTCCAGTGTTTTGTCCTTCGATTACTGACGGTGCTTTCGGTTTTCACTTGTACTTGTTCCAACAAGAACACGACGACTTCATTATTGATGTAGTCAAAGACTTTGGAAACATTTTATTCGCAGCAACCCACGACGACAAGAAAGGAGTAATTGCGTTAGGCGGAAGCATTTCAAAACACCACGCTATTCTAGCCACGCTATTAAACGGTGGAGCCGAATACGCAGTTTATTTGACGACTGCCCACAAGACGTCTGGTTCAATGAGTGGAGCAACGACTAACGAAGCCAAGTCATGGGGTAAAGTCAAAGACGATAGCGATGTCGCGACAGTAATCGGCGACGTAACGATTACTTTCCCTCTAGTAATGATTTCCGCGTTGGAAGAATTAAACAAGGACGGGTTGTTGAAATGAAGCCTTACTTTACTTTATCTAAAAAAATTGTTTTAACTCAATACGAGAAAGTCAAAGAATTGTGCGACGTCGTATCGTATAGTTCGAAGACTAATCCCCTAGTAACGCCTATCTTGGAAGAAAATACCGGCGCACTATTCAGCGTTCACTTGATTAATGAATTAAAACACGTGAAAGACAAGTCGCGGGTTTTATTTTTAGCTCAAGCATTAACTCAAGAATCAATCAAGGAATTAATCGAGTTGGGAGTGTGCAGGTTTGTTGTAGACAACGAGTCTGACTTGAATGAGTTAGTAAAATTTTTGAACGAAAACGATGTTGAAGTTAGTTTAATGCTTCGCGTTAAACTAAAAGAAAATACTTTGAAGACGGAACGATTCTTTGTTTTCGGTTTGCCTTCTGAAACAGTAAACAACAAGATTCGCGAATTATCAAAACAAAAAGGAGTCAAAGCTTTAGGAATTCACTTTCACAGAAAGACTCAAAACATGAGCGAGTGGGACTTAGTATATGATTTTACTAATATTGTTAGCAACGATGTTTTGAAGCTGGTTAAAACTGTAAACATTGGAGGAGGTTTGCCTTCAGAGTACGCGAACACTAACGTCGCAGTGCTTGAAGGAATTTATCGAAGAATACGCGAGTTTAAGGAATTCTTGAATGAAAAAAACATTCAATTAATGATTGAACCCGGTCGTTTTATTGCGGCTCCTGCGGGTAAGCTGGTAACTCGAATTATTGGAAAGCACGAGAATAATTTGATTGTTAACGCTTCGATTTATAATTCTGATTTGGATGCAGTAATAGTTCCAGTAAAATTGTTAGTCGAAGGAGAATTAAGCGAAGGCACGCCTTTCGTTATTAAGGGAGTGACTCCTTGTTCGGTTGACTTGTTTAGGTATCGCGTGTATTTAGAAAACCCGAAGGTAGGGGATGAATTAGTGTTCTTGAACGCTGGTGCTTACAATTTCGCTTCAGACTTCTGCGATTTAGAAAAACTAGAAACGAAAATAATTTAGTGTTTTTTTATCCGAATGGCTACGCCGAATTGTTTTCCGTTCTCGAATAATGCTTCTTCGGCGAGCAAATCGTAATGATCTCTTGCTTCGAACGAGCGCAATGCAGTTTCCATCTTAAAGAAAGCTTCTCTTCCTGGTTTTAATAAGTAAACCGCGTTTTCTATGCCTACCAGTTCTTCGTCGTGCATTCCAAAACTAGATACTATTACGTCGAAATAATTTTCCTTGAAGAAAGAATGCAGTTCGCTGGCGCGACATATTTTTACTTTGCCTTTCAATGAAGGCTCGAAGGTTTCGCTTAAGGCAGTTCCCCAGAACTCGAAATCGTTTTCTTTAACGAAATCCTTCCACTGTGACCCGCCGCCGATTCCAATGTCGAGTACTCGGATTTTTTCTTTAGAAGCTCGTATTTTTTCAGTTAAGTAATTCTCAAAACTAGTTATCGGCGCAGCGTACTCCGTTAATGGAGTAACCCAATTATCCCAAACATAGTCTGGGTCAGCGTTTTTAGGATTCAAGGTAGCAAAATCTCCTTTAACGTGTTCTTTCACTAAATCGTCTTGCTTTTCCTTGAATGAACGCTTGCCAAACAAAAATCCTTTCTCAAAACTCACAATGAAAAAAATAATTCACTCATTGTATTTATTCTACTATGTTTTTTAAAATAAAATCAGCATCAAATTCCTTTAAGTCAGAGTATTCTTGTCCTAGTCCGATGAATAATATTGGCACGTTCAAGTCGTGGGCTAGACTCAAGCTAGTTCCTCCTTTAGCGTCGCAGTCTAGCTTGGTTAGTATTACTCCGTCGAGTTTTACTTTCTCGTGAAATGCTTTGGCTTGTTCGATTACCGCGTGTCCAGCAATTGCTTCGCCAATAAATATTTTGTAATCGGGTTTGACTACTCGGTTGATTTTCTCCATTTCGCGCAACAAGTTTTGGTTTGTTTCTTGACGTCCTGCAGTATCAATCAATACTACATCAATGCTTTTTGATTTAGCGTGTTCTATAGCGTCGAAAGCAACTGCAGAGGGATCAGACCCGTACTGGTGTTTTACGACTTTAACTCCTAGTTTTTCTCCATGAATCGATGCTTGTTCTATGGCGGCTGCTCTAAACGTGTCGCTTGCACTAATAACGCTAGTCAATCCTTCTTGTTTTAACAAGTAAGATAATTTAGCAATAGTAGTCGTCTTCCCGGCCCCGTTAGGTCCTAAAAACAATATTTTCACAGGCTTTGAAGCCTTTCTTAATTCAGTAATAAAGCTAGTATTCTCGCTTTGTTTTAGTATTTCTTCAAAAGAATTCTTGATTTCTTCCTGGATTGATGTTTGAAGCTCGTTCTTGCCAACTTGTTTTCCGACTAGCCTTTTCTTCAAGTCGGCAATCAAAAACTGAGCGGTATCGAAAGAAACATCGCTTTCCAGCAACGCGATTTCTAAATCTGCAAAAACTGGCTCGGTTTCTTTTTCAGTAATAGTAACCTTGTTAGTAAACGCGCTTTTGATTTGAGTAAACAAGCCAAGCTTAGGCTTCAAGTCTTTCTTTTCTTCCTTAACCTCGAACTTTTCCTTTTTTACTTCTTTCTTTTCAACAATTGGTTCTTGCTTAGGTTCTTCAAGGGGTTTTTCTTCCTGTTTTTTTTCTTTAATTTTTACTTCTTCAACTTGTTTTGGTTTAGAAACGTGAGTTTTTTCTGGTTTTATTTCTTTTTCGACTTCTTTTACTGCTTCTTCGTAAATTTCTTCTTCAATCGTTTTCTTTTCGACTTTTTGAATTAATTCTTGTTTTACTGGAGCTTGCGCTGTTTCTTCAGTAATTATTTCTGCTTCGCGCTCGATTACTTCGACTGGTGATTCGGTTGGCTCGATTGGAAAATTAGTTTCTGTTTTCTCGATTTTTTCTTCTTGCTTGGCTTCTTGCGTTGCTTCCTCTATTGGGTCTTTTCCAGTCAATCCGTCTACGAATTTCTTGACGGTTTTCTTAAGGAAGTTAAACAATCAATCCACCTTTTCCCTTGCTTTTTGAAGCAAGGCTTCTTTTTCCTGAAGCTTTGAAAGAATTTCTTCGAATGTACTAACGTATTTTTCTTGAGCTGATTCCAGTTTTTTGATTCTTTCTTTCAAGAAAACAATCGCATCAGGAATTGTTTTTTCAACTACTACTCGAGCGCCTACTTCGACTAGTACTTTGTCGCTGGAGTTTTTGGCTTTAACTAACACTCCGGAACCAATAGAGTAAATTGTTTCGCTGCCTAAGTTTTCAAGCGCTTGAATTGAAGAATTAGTTTCGTTAATAGTATCTCGCAATTGGCTTGCTTGAGTTTGCATTGTTTCGGCTTGTTTTTGCAAGTACTGGTATTCCATGAACTCTTGTTGTAATTGCTTTTCGTTCACTCGTTAAACGCCTCGTAAATCCTCTGCACTTCAAAACCGCTAGTCAAGTCTCCTGTTAAAGCACCATGATCGTTAGCTACTAAGCCCAACGCGTTTCCGCCAGCGCCCAAGTTAGTGCTTCCAACTACTGCGCGTAGTGAAAAGATTTTTTCCAAGTACTTTAAATCAATTTGGCTAGTGTCATTAGATAACAACAATCCTTTGTTTGTTGCAACGTTGTGGCTTCCGACGGTAGGTATTCCTGCTAGTGGTTGGCGGAATAATTCTATTCCCAGGCCGTCGCTTATTTGTTTTAGTTCGTGGTCTGGTACTTCCATGCTTACTAGACCAACTTTGTCGTTAACCAGCAAGTTGTTTCCAGGCGAGTAAGATTTTGAAAAAACTACTATGTTCAAGCCTAGTTTTTTGAATAATTTTTTTTCAGGTTCTTCGACAAACGAAGGCAAGACTATTCCTTTGGAATTCATTGAAGAAAACAATCCCAGCAACCCTGACTCGTTTATGAGTACTTCAATTGCTTGAGTGTTTAGCGTTTCTTCAACTAATTCCTTGATTTTAACATCGGTAGCTCTAGGTACGAGCGTAAACTCGTTGTTAGTCTTCAAGAACAACCCGATGAACGGGTTTCTTTGAATGCTTGTCTTGTTTATCTTGAAACTCATTTCTTCAACTCAGCTAAAACAATTCCTTGCTTGTCCTTAGTTACTTTCAAACTAATTTTTCGCACGATTTTCTTGCTTTTCTTTAATTGCTTTACTACGCCCAACTCGATCTTGACGTCTGCACTCTTCATGTGTTTCTTCAAGTATTCGCGAATAATGCGAACTGCAGAGTTAAACCTGCTAGAAACAGGCTTGGCTAGTGCTTTGCTCAAGTTGATTGTATAAATTCGTTCCAACAATACTTCGCGCTTTGGCTTCTCGTCCTTTGCGGGTTGTTTTTTTGGTTGAGTTTTCTCTACTTTCTTTTCAACTTTAGCTTCAGTCTTTTTTTCTTCTTTGACTACTGGTTCTTCTTTCTTTTCTGTTTTAGTTTTCAATTTCTTGGTTTGAGTTGTTTCTTCCAATTTAATATCACCTTAATCGACTTTTACTTTTAACTTCTTGAAACGCCAGTTTCTTGACTTAGTGTTCCTGGAAACTTTCCTACCCGTCTTGGCTATTACGAATATTGGAATTCTCCTGTTTTGTTTTAACGCCTTGCTTAGTACTTTTTTCTTAGCAGGACTTTTTCTACTACCCAACACAAATCACCTTTTGTTAAATATTATTTTCTCCTGAAAGTAATGCTTCCTTCCTTTCGATTTTCTTGAATCTTGTTTAGTATTTTCAACAAGAATTCTTCAGTTATTTTTCCTGTTACTTGCTTGCTTTCGTACAAGTAAATCAGCAACTGGCTTATTTTTTCGTAATAATCCTCGTTTGCTGCCTTAATGTTTTGAAGCCTTTCGTAAGCGTTCGAGTCGAGAATGCTTCGAAGCAATTGCTTTTTGCGCAACTCTTCCATTTGTTTTTGATAGAGTTCTTGCTTCTCTTCTTCCTCGCTCATTTCTTTTCCTTCATGCATTTCTCTAAGAAAGACACTCCTTTAGAAGTAATAATTCTTCCTTTCTTGGTTTTGTCTTTCTCTATAAAACCAATTTTTTCTAGTTTTTGCAATCCTGAACGAATTACTTTACCGCCTGCTTTCCTGTGGTGGCTTCTGCTTACAGTATGGCCAGTTCGTCCGCCGTACTTGTTTCTTAAACGCTCGATTCCAACAGGTCCGCGCTTGTAAACCGTTAATAGTAATGAAGCTAGTCTCTTGAACCAAAAATCTTCATCTTGAGGCAAACGCTCATTAGCTGAACTGTTTTTCACTAAACCAACCCATTCTGGCGCTGCTAATTCAGCATTCTTTTTTAACTCCTCTGACGCAGCGCTAATGACTACGTTAGCAGGATGATCTAAAACACTACTCATTCATATCCCTCCAAATTTTCTTTAAAGAAAATTTGATTAAAGAACCGATTTACTGGCCATTAACTTTAATGAAATTTTACAAAAATTTCGGTTCGAACCAGCAACGGTTCATTCACAAAATTAAAGCTTAATTTGCTTTTCTTGTATTATAAACAGTGAAAAAACGCGTTTTTAAAGCTTACTTAGTACTTGTTTGTCCTTCGTTTAGCTCCGCAATTCAAGCACTCTGTTAAAACAAAGTGATTTTTTGAATCCAGCCTGGTTTTAACTGTTTTTCCTTGAATGAAGGGTGTATTGCATTTCTTGCAGTACTCGTTTCCTGTGAGTTTTATTCGGTGGCGCATTGAAATCTTTCTAGCTAAAGAAACATAGCGTCTGGCGAGTTTTTCATCAATGCCCCAATACTTTTTAGCTAGCGCTAATAGTTTTTTGCACCTGTTTTCAACTATTTTCTTTAAATCAATCATATTCCAAACCCGCTAATACTCGGTACGTAACTGCTGGTGCAGTTAGTTCTTTTTCTCCTAAAGCAATGTTTTCAAAGCTACTCAAGTCGTTCAAGAAATCGCCATGAGGAAAAGCGCCTATTACTATTACGTCGTATTTTTCAAGAATTCCAGGCAATTCTTTCAAAGTGGTTTTCTTTCCTTTAGCGTCTAAAACTAGTATTTTTCCTTTCAACAACTCGCCTAACTTCGTTTTCTCGCTGCATTGTAATAGTACTCTGCCTTTAGGGTCAGTGATTTTTTTCTCTACTAACAATTTCTCCATCAATCCAACGAATTGGTTGTAGTTGCGCGGTATTCTCCAATCGCTAGCGAAGTCGATTACTAAATTGTTTATAGTATGCATTCGCACTTTCAATTCTAGCCCGCTATCGAAAGCTAGTTTCAAGACGTCGTGAGCAATGTCGGGCCTGCCTCGTTTTTCCTTGTTTTTTAATTCGCCCATGGCTTGCCAGTGAACTGAGTAATCTAGCAATAACTCGCTTGGAGGCTTGTTTCGTTTAAGAGCGTTTTTTCTAACCACGTCGGTTTTCTGTAGTTCTCTAGGCACTAGTTCTAGTGACGATTCGACGAACAATAATTCTTTCATTGATTAATAGTGTTTTTCGAAGGATTTTAATAACTCGCCCCGCAAGATTATTTGAAACTTTTTTCTAAAAGTTTCATCAAAAAACTTTTCAGGAACTAGCTAGCAGTTTCTAAAGTTTTGATCAAACTTTTTATCAAAAAAAGTTTGTTGGGCTTGTAGCTCAGCCTGGTTTAGAGACGCTTTCAACTGCGCTATAACGCCAGTCTTATATGACGCGGTTGGGTTATCCAATCGCGGCTGAGACAGCTGGACGTCGCGGGTTCGAATCCCGCCAGGCCCACTCGCCCACCTAGGAGGAAAGCGTTCCTCCTAACTGGTCGACCTACCCCCTTCTATTATTTTTGGTGAATGCTTTTCCGCAGAAAAGGTTCGTTGCCGAATTCCGCCAGGCCCATTTTCATGCCTTCGCTAAAAAGCGATGGGGGTTACGTTTTTATTTTTTTGTTTGTTTAAGTTTTAAGCCTTCGAAAGTTTTTTTTTGGTTTTTATTTAATGGAACAAATTGTTAATTCTTTGAGAATAAAGTTTTCCGGTTCAGCGGGTACTGGAGTAGCTGTGCTTGGATCGTCTTTTGCCAAGTGCTTGCAGAGGCACGGCTTGAAAGTTTATTCGACTAACGATTATCCTTCTTTAATCAAGGGTGGTCACAATACTGTTTTCTTGAGGGCAGAGGCAACTGACTTCTTTAGTCATTATGATTACAATGAGATTGACGTGTTGATTACTTTAAACAAGGAAGGCGCGTTGTTTCATGAAAAAGAATTGACTCCAGGTGGAGCTATTGTTTACGATGGGGACAAAATCAAGTTTAATGAGGGAGAATTAACCCGCAAGGACATTAAACTAGTTTCTGTGCCGTTGTCGGCTATTGCTACCAAGAATGGCGGGATTATCATGTTAAACACTGTTGCTTTAGGTGCCGGCATGGGCTTGTTGGGAATGGATTTAGACCCGTTGTATAAGATTATTGACCACGTTTTTTCAAAGAAGGGCGATGCAGTAATTGCTCAAAACAAGACTTGCGCTAAGGAAGGTTATGACGCTGTTGCTTCTTTTGGTGATTTCAAGGTAAAAATTCAAGCAATTCCTGTCGAGGAAAGAATGTTGATTAACGGCAACGATGGGGCTTGTGTTGGCGCTATTCGCAGCGGAGTAAAATTAATCGCTGAATACCCAATGAGTCCTTCTTCAAGCATTTTACACTTCATGGCTGCTCACGAGAGAGAATACAAGTTAGTCGTCAAGCATACTGAGGACGAGATTGCAGCAATGAACTTTATTGTAGGCGCGGGAGCTACTGGAGTTCGAGCTTTGACGGCAACATCGGGTGGAGGCTTCTCGTTAATGGTTGAAGCACTCGGTTTAGCTGGAATAAGCGAGACTCCTTGCGTGGTTATTAACGCTCAAAGGTGTGGTCCTAGTACGGGGTTGCCTACTTATACTGAACAGGCTGACTTGAGGTTTGCTTTGCATGCTTCTCAAGGAGAATTTCCAAGAATCGTTTTAGCGCCAGGCGATTTGAATGATTGTTTTGAAGTAATGGGTAAAGCGTTTAACTTTGCTGAACGAGTTCAAACTCCTTGCGTTGTATTAATTGACAAATTCCTAGCAGAAACTGCTTACACCATCAAGCCGTTTGATCAAAAGAAAATAATCGTTAACCGCGGCAAGTTTTATTCTGATGAAGACATGGCTGGCCGAACTGATTACAAGCGTCATGAATTCACTGAAGACGGAGTATCTCCTCGCGCAATATATGGCCAACCTAATGGATTGCATGTCGCGTCGTCTTACGAGCATGACGAGACTGGTTGGACTAGTGAAGATGCTGAAATGCGTATAAAACAAATCGAGAAACGCGCTAATAAAATGAAAAATATTTCTGAAGAAGAATTAGCTCCTCAAGTTTATGGAAATGAAAACCCGGATGTGACGATTGTCTGCTGGGGTTCTACTAAGTTAATCGCTAGGGAAGCGTTATTCCACTTGCAAGAAAAAGGATTGAAGGTTAAGATAATTAATTACTGGGCGTTCAGTCCATTCCCTGTTGAAACGACGAAGAAACTTCTTTCAGGCAAAGAGCCGAAGATTATTTTCGAAGGAAACTCGGAAGGACAATTGCGTTATTACATTAGAGAAAAAACTGGCTTGTTGATTGAGAACGCTTACTTGCGTTTCGATGGCAGGCCGTTTACTGTTCCGGAAATAGTTTCTGAAACAATGAAAGTGGTGAAAAAATAATTTGGTTACTGCAGCTGACTTGAATGAAGCAACGCATACAAACCAATGGTGTCCTGGTTGCGGAGACTTTGGAATACTGCTAGCAATCAAGAATGCTATCGTTACTTTAGGGTATAATCCTAAAGACGTAGTAGTAGCTTCAGGAATCGGTTGTTCTGGTAAACTGCCTCACTACATTAAGACTTATGGTTTTGAAGGACTTCATGGCCGAGCATTGCCTGCAGCCAGCGGAATCAAGCTAGCTAACAACGACTTGCACGTGATTGCAGTTGGCGGTGACGGAGATGGCTATGGAATTGGAATGGGTCACTTTGTTCACTCGTTGCGCAGAAACATTGACATGACTTACTTGGTGCACAACAACCAAGTTTATGGATTGACTACTGGACAAACTTCTCCTACGAGCGTGAAAGGTTATTCTTCTAAAAGCACGCCCCACGGCGTAATCGAGGAACCAATTAACCCGATTGCTTTAGCAATGAATGCTGGCGGTACTTTCGTTGCTCGAAGTTTTTCAGGAGACTTGAAGCACTTGACTGAAATGCTTGTTCAAGCAGACAAGCACCGGGGATTTGCATTCATTGACTGCTTGCAGCCATGCATTACTTTCAACAAGATTAACACTTACCAATACTTCCAAAAACGCTGCTATAAGTTAGGGGAAGATTATGACCCTACTAACTTTAACTCTGCTATGGAAAAAGCATGGGAATGGGAACGCACCGGTGACAAAATCCCAATTGGAGTAATATACAAGAAGGAACACTCTACTTATGAAGACGAATTGCCTTCGTTAAAAGAAAAACCATTAGTCAAACATGATATTTCGAACGTAAACATTGACTCGATAATCAAAGAATACTTGTAGAAACTATTTTCTACTACTTTTTTACTCATTATTACTGTGCAGTGCCCTTATTGCTTGAATGAAGATACTAAAGTCTTGGATAGTCGCGATTCTCCAGATGGCACGCGTCGCCGCCGAGAGTGCGAAAAGTGCGAAAAGCGTTTTACTACTTACGAGCGAGTTGAACTAGTTGACTTGAGAGTCGTTAAGAAGGACGGCACTCAAGAACAATTCAATCGAGATAAATTAAAATCCGGCTTGCTGAAGGCAGTTGAAAAGCGGCCTGTTTCAATTGAACAAATAGACCACTTAGTTAGCGAAGTTGAGCGAGACTTGCGCAACAGAGAATCGACTGAAATCAAATCGTCTGAAGTAGGCGAGTTAGTAATGGAAAAATTGAAAGAACTAGACCCTATTGCTTACATTCGCTTCGCGTCAGTATACATGAGTTTTGACGACGTGAAAACATTCGAGAAAGAATTAAAACAATTAAAAAAAGAATTGAAAGAATGACCACCATAGGGGTTGCACCCCTACACTGGTCGACCCTACCCCTTACGAAGAATTTTTGATTAAACTTTTTCTTAAAAAGTTTATTTAAATCAATTTTTCGCCTGAGTCTTTTTTAGTCAAGTGAATTACGTTTACAGGGCATGACTTGGCGGCTTCCATGTTGCAGTCGAATTCAGAGTCTTCAACTTCTAATTCTTCCCAGCCATCATCACGCATTTTTGAAGCGACAATATCGCTTTTTCCATCTTCGCCCATGACCCAGTGTTTTGGACAGACTGCAGCGCAAGCGCCACAACCAATGCAATTAGGACGATCGTGTTCAATCTTGTAAGCCATTAATACCAACTCCTTGAAAATAGAAAGAAAATAATAGGATAAAAGGGTTTACATGTCGTCCATGCCGCCCATTCCTGGAGGCATTCCGCCGCGTGGTGCTCCACTTGAACCGCGGCTTGCGATAATGTCGTCAATGCGTAAAATCATTTCAGCTGCTTCAGAAGCTGATTGAATAGCTTGCTTCTTTACGTGCAGTGGTTCAATGACTCCCGCGTGCTTGACGTCTCCCAATTTTCCAGACAATACGTCGACTCCGTAGTTAGAGTTCTTCTTTTCGTGCTTTGAGCGTAAGTCAACGATTGCGTCAATTGGGTCGATTCCGCAGCTTTCTGAAAGCGTTCTAGGAATTACTTCTAAAGCGTCAGCAAAAGCTTGAATTGCTAGTTGTTCTCGTCCGCCTACTTCGATAGCGTACTTGCGTAATTGTACTGACAATTCCATTTCAATGCTTCCGCCGCCAGTAACGTAGAATCCGTCTTCAATAGCTGAAGACACTGCTCCCAAAGCGTCAGTTAAAGATCGCTCTGCTTCGTCAACAACGTAGTTAGTGCTTCCGCGAACTAGGATAGTAACGCTCTTAGGGTCCTTGCATTTTTCTACGAAAATCATTTGTTCCCCGGCAACTTTTCGCTCTTCAACTAATCCAGCAAAGCCTAAGTCTTTTCCACTCAAGTCGTCTAGTGTAGTAACTATTCTACCGCCAGTAGCGCGGACTAGTTTCTCCATGTCACTCTTCTTGACGCGTCGAGCAGCAGTAATTCCTTTCTTTGAAAGATAGTGTTGTGCTACGTCGTCAATTCCCTTCTGGCAGAATACTACTGTACAACCAGATGCAGCGATTTTTTCGACCATGTTCTTCAACATTTTTTCTTCTTGTTCCAAGAAAGCAGTCATTTGTTCTGGACTGTTAATGTTGATTTTAGCATCTGTTTCGGTTTTCTCGATTTCAACAGCTGCATCAATCAAAGCAATTTTTGCGTTTGAAATGCTTTTAGGCATTCCTGGGTGTACTACTTCCTTGTCGATTAATACTCCTTTAATGACTTCAGTTTCCAAAACGTCTCCGCCTTGTTTTTTCTCTAGCTTGATGTAATCCTTGTCTATGCTGTAAGCGTCTCCTTTCTTTTCAGCGATTTGCGTAACGGCTGAAACAACCATTTTAGCTAAAACATTTTTAGCTTCTCCTGAAGACACTGTCTTGGAACCCATTGAGATTCCAGCAATTTTTTCTAGAACAGTAGTGTCTTTCAAATCGACTTTTTCTGAAGCTTGGCTTAATGCCTCAATGGCTTTCTTTGATGCTTTCTTGTAGCCGGTTATTACGGTTGATGGATGAATGTTTTGGTCTAGTAATTCAAGTGATTGCTTAAGCAATTCTCCAGCTAGAACAACTGCGCTAGTCGTGCCATCGCCGACTTCTGCGTCTTGAGTCTTAGCGATTTCAACCATCATTTTAGCAGCGGGGTGTTCGACGTTCATTTCTTTCAAAATAGTAGCTCCGTCGTTAGTAATGACAATGTCTCCCATGTCGGAAACCATCATTTTATCCATTCCTCTTGGTCCAAGAGTAGTCTTCACAGCAGAAGCAACAGCATAAGCTACTGCAATGTTTGAGCGTTGAGCATCTCTGCCTAGCAATCTAGAACTGCCTTCTGGCAAGATTAATACTTGTTGTCCATTTAATTTTCCTTGACTCATTCGAAACCACCTTATGATGTATATAATAAATTGAAAAAAAGCTAGCTTAACTTTTTCGTTAAACCAATAGATAATACGAGAAAAATGGAATAAAAAGCCTTTTGTTTTTACTTAGCTTTCACGATTAAGCGTCTTTATATATTTCTCCCAGCTTCCATGCCCAAAGAATGTTTTTCCGTTCTTTTTTGTTTTTTGAGCTATTTGGTACAATGCGCCCAGACTTTGTCCAGTTGGTGCTACAGGTTCATATGAGGAATACCAATGCTTTGAATCCAAAGGCACGCCTTTTTTGATTTGTTGTTTTATTAACGCGCGTATTCGTTCTTCCGGCATATAATTTGAAGATAATGGCGTTATTCCGTGGTATGCGACTATGTAATCCTCAAATTTCCCATAACCGAAGAAACTTCTTCCATCAACCTTTCTTGTTTTGGCTAGTTCATATAATGCGCTTAAGTTTTGCCCTGTTGGCGTAATTGGTTCTTTTGACTTTTGCCAATATATTCCCTTCAAGTGTTCGGGTTTTGTTGCTTTTTCTAATTCGTTTCTTATTAAGAAGTGAATTGTTTCATCATCGTAATCGTTTCCTCGATTTTTACTTGATTTGTATTTTCCCAGTCGTTCTTGTTCTATTACGTGGTGTTTATCTAAATAGTCTCTCCACGAACCATGACCAAAAAATCCTTTTTTGTTTATTCTGGTTTTTTGGACCAAATCATATAATTGTGCTAAACTATGACTAGTTGAAGTTACGGGTTTTCTTGATTTTTGCCAATGGCTCGCAGTTACGTTTGAGGGATTTCCATGTTCATCTTTCTTGTTTATTTCTACTCTAATTAATTCATGCAAACGTGCGTCTGGCATGTAATTAGGAGATAACGGACTTAACCCGTGGTATTTTGTTAAATATTCATACCAAGCGCCGTATCCAAAGAATATTTTTCCATTAATTTTTCTAGCTTTTGCTAAGTTGTATAATTGTTTTAAACTCTTGCCTGTTGAAGTTAATGCTTTGCTAGAATCCCAATGTGTAGGTGTTAAGTGTTCTAGTTTAGTTGCATTTTTTAAGTGTTCGCCAATTTGTGCGTGTATTTCTTCGTCAGGTATTCTATTCACACAAAACTATTGTTTTCTTTAATTATATTTCCGCGCGTTTTTAGAAACCTAGATTAATTCGACTAGTCAAGATTATTTTCTGATGAAGTATTTAGTTACTGCTGCTTTACCGTACGCCAACGGAGAATTACACTTAGGGCACCCTAGAAGCACTTACGTGCCGGCAGACGTTTACTCGCGTTACTTAAAGTTGAAGGGGGAAGACTGCTTGTTTGTTTGCGCTACCGACGAACACGGCACGCCTATTGAAATCAATGCTGAAAAGCAAAGGCTTTCTCCTGAAGAATTCGTAAAACAATTCCGTTCATCTCACAAGCGAGACTTCAAGCGTTTAGGCGTAGAATTCGACGAGTTTTATTACACTGAAAGCCCTGAAAATCACGCTTTAGCCGGAGAATTTTTCTTGAAGTTGAAAGAAAAAGGCTTGATTTATGAAAAAAAAATCGAACAATTATTCGACGAAAAAGCGAACAGAGTATTGCCCGACAGGTATGTTCGCGGAGAATGCCCGAATTGTCACGCTCAAGACCAGTATGGTGATGCTTGTGAGAAGTGCAGTTCTATTTACTCGCCTAAAGACTTAATCAAGCCTTACAGCGTGATTACTAAGACTACTCCAGTCAAGCATGAGAGCGTTCACTACTTTTTTGCTTTAAGCAAGTGTTCTGACTTTTTAACTAATTATTTAGAAACTAGTACTCTACAAAGCGATGTAGTTAATTACTTGAAGAATTGGATCAGCAAAGGATTAGAAGACTGGGACATTACTCGCGACGGTCCTTACTTTGGAATCAAGATTCCGGGCGAGGAAGAAAAATATTTTTACGTATGGTTTGACGCTCCAATTGGTTACGTTTCATCCACTAAACACTACTGTGATGCTAAAGGCATTAGGTGGGAGGATTACTGGAAGAACGACAAAAACCAGTTGATTCACTTTATTGGCAAAGACATTCAGTATTTTCACTACTTGTTTTGGCCGGCTATGCTTGAAAACGCTGGCTTCGCGAAACCAAACCGCATTCCAACTCGCGGTTACTTGAACTTGGAAAACGAAAAAATGGGAAAATCGCGCGGAAACTATATCTTGCTATCACAATTCTTGAACGAGTTCCCAGCTGACTACTTGAGGTATTACTTGACTGCCATTACTCCAAACAACACTAGCGACGGCAACTTTTTATGGAAGGAATTCCAAGCCAAAGTCAACTCTGAACTAATCGATAATTATGGAAACTATTGCTATCGAGTATTGTCGTTTATTTACAATAAGGCTGGCGCTTCAATAACTGAAGTCGGGGACTACTCTCCAGAAGACGAAGCTTTTAAGAAAAGAATTGATGAAATCGCTGGAGAAGTAGAAAAAGACTTGAATGAAATCGAGTTAAAACGCGCGTTGGAAAAAATTATTTCATTCTCAAGCGAAGCAAACAAGTACTTCAACGATTCCGCGCCATGGGTATTAATGAAAAACAAAGACAAGCGATTGAAGACTGTATTATTCTTGTCCGCTAAAGCCGCTTTAGCATTAACTACCTTGCTAAACCCGTTTGTTCCGTTTACTACCAAGAAAATTGCTTTACAGTTAAACTGCGAGTTGAAGTGGAATGATTACTCTGGAGTAAAAGCAGGCTTGCAATTAAACCAGCCAGAAATCGTCTTGCAAAAAATCGAAGACGAAGTAATCAAAGCAAAAACTTCACAATAATTTTTGATGAAACTCGCACAAAGCCATTAAGGCTTTGGCGCACCAAAGTCCGTAAAGGACTTTGAGTGTTTTCTAAAAGTTTCAACGCATAACTCGTCCGCCGGCTACGATAATGTTTTGGCCAGTCAAATACTCGTTTTCTACGCAAAACAAGACTGCGTTAGCTATTTCTTCAGGTTTGCCCAAACGCTTCAAAGGAATTTTGCTTATTATTTCTTGAAAGCGGGTTCCGTAAAACTTTTCAGCGTTGTCGTTTGAAGCAATAATTCCCGGACTAACCGCGTTAACGCGAATCGGTGCCAAGAGGTTAGCAAAACTTTGAGTTAATGAGAGCACAGCTGCTTTTGAAGCGTTGTAATGCACGCCTGGAAAAGAATTATTCAACGCTCCAGTCGAAGCAATGTTAACGATTACTCCCTTCTTTACGCGTAAACCAAATTCCTTGCTTGTTAGAAAACAACCTTTAGCGTTTGTTTGCATTAGCTCGTCAAACATTTCGCTACTAACTTCTTTGTATGAAGAAACCCAGTGAATCGCGCCAGCGTTGTTTACTAGTACTGCTATTTCTCCGTGTTTTTCTGCTTCGTTAAATAATTTCTTGACGCTAGCTTCACTGGAAACATCGCATTCTACTGCAATTCCTTTCAATTCTTTAGCTAGCTTCAAGGCTTTTTCTTTTGATTTGTTGAAAGAAATGCATACTTTGTACTTCTTCGCTAGGGCTCGAGAAATGCTTTCTCCAATCCCGCCACTTCCACCAGTAACAATCGCTATCTTCATTGGTTTAATTAATTCAATGAAATTAATATTTAACATGGCTAGGAAGGGTTTGGTTGAAAAAATTAATGAAGCGATTTACGCTTTCTGGAAAACAGTGTTAACTCTAGTTTGGAAAGGATTATTGTTTTTAGGAAAGTCAATTATTCGATTGTTTTCTTCTGTTGCAAGGAAAGCCAAACAGCCTTCAACTAAAGCTGTTTTTTCTTCTTTAATTGAATTAAAGCATTTGGAAGGAGATTTGCGCGATTTTGAGAAACAATTGTTAGAGTCAAAAAGCTTGATTGGAATCATTATCGGGGCTCGAGGCAGCGGTAAAAGCGGTTTAGGCATGCGTTTGCTTGAAAACGCGCACAGTAAGGGAAAAAAAGTTGCGGCCATGGGTTTTAGTCAAGAATCTGTTCCTAGCTGGGTGAAAATCGTTTCAGACTTGAAACAAGTAAACAACGGGTCTTTCCTGTTAGTAGATGAGGGAGGGATTCTTTTTTCTTCCAGAAGCAGTTTTAGCGACGCTAACAAGTTGTTAAGCGAGTTATTATTCATCGCGCGGCACAAGGATTTGAGTGTAGTCTTTATTTCTCAAAATTCTTCAAACTTAGAAATCAATACCCTCCGCCAAGCTGATTATTTATTATTAAGAAAGCCTTCGTTGCTTCAGAAGGATTTTGAGCGGAAAATTATTCAAAAAATTTATTCTTTGCATGAAAAAGAATTCAAGGAGTTAGGGAAATACGCTACTTTAGTGTATAGTGATTGGTATAAGGGCTTTGTTGAAAACGAGTTGCCTAGTTTTTGGAGCGAGAAAGCAAGCAAGTCATTCAAAGACTTCAATCGTTAAGCCTGTTGACTAGTTGTATTACTTTGTCTCTTGGGTGTTGTTTCGTTTTATTTATTAATTCCATTAATAGTTGGGTGGGTGTTTGAGTTTTTCTTTCTTCAGGGTAGTGTATTCTTAATTGTTCTAAGTAGGGTTTAAGGAAGTATTCTTCTATTTCTTGTTTGTTGTTGGCTAGTTTTTTGTGCAGTGAATCGCCTATGAATGTTAACAAGTCATAGTTTGCAGCTTGGTTTGTTCTAGTTCCGTTTGAAAAATTCATTCGAGCTAAATCCGTTACGTAAAACCTGTAATCGTTTACGTTGTATAGCGTGTTTTTTAGTTTCAAATCGTTGTGTGTTATTCCGCTAGCGTGGAGTAATGCGATTGTTTTTGCTGCTTGTTCTAAAAACTTTCTTCTTTGTTCTAAGGATAATTGTTCAAAATTAAAGCTCCGCAGGGGAAACGCGTTTTTTTCTAAAACCGTGTATAAAACGCCCCCTTCGTTGTGAATAGAGTAGCCTATTGGAGTCAAAGTGTGTATTGTGGGTATTTTTTCTACTAGTCTCAAGTGGTTTTCGAATTCTTTTTTTATTTTTCTTTTACTAGCAAATTTTAATACTAAGTTAAGTGGTCTTCTAGTTGTAGAACTAATGTCGTATTGTGTTTCTTGTGTTTTTGTTCTTAGCACGGGGTTGCTGCTTTTACCTACGAAGTTTAATGGTTTTAACGGTATCCTCCAATGGCCTTTGAATAATCCTTCATAGGAGTGGTGGTATACTAATTCGTTTTCCGTTGAGGCTACAATGAAGTGGTTAGGTAATTTCACAATAAGTTAGGTGATTAGAAGGTTAATATTTTTTTACAATTCAGTGTATTTTTTTGAGTTGCCGAAAGCTTTCTCGACTGGATAGCGAGACTCGTTTTTTTCGAGTTTTTTCTCTAACGCTTCGGCTAAGTCTACTTCGTACTTGCTGGACATTAACAACAAGAAGTGAAACACGTCAGCCATTTCTTCAACTATTTCTCCACGCTTGGTTCCTTCAAATAATTCTCTAACTTCATCTTCAGTCTTGAATCTAAAAATTTCAAGCAATTCAGACGATTCGGTTATTACTCCAATGCTTAAGTCTTTAGCAGTGTGGTTCCAGTTCCTAGCGTCGCAAAACTCTTTGACTTTAGTTTTCAACTCGTTAATAGTTGTTTCTGAATCCATTTTTAAAAAAATGATTTCGGTATTTAAAAAACAAAAACCGAGTGTCTAAAAATAGTCGAAAAAGAAGAAAAATGCTCCATCCGGGATTCGAACCCGGGTCGCTGGCTGTTTTCAAAACAAACTCTTTGAAGAGAGTAAGTTTTTCGAAAAGCCGGTATCCTTGGCCGGACTAGACGAATGGAGCAAAGAGAAAATTATAATGCATTCTAGTGAATAAAAAGCCTTACGGAAGCACGTTTTTGTTCCTTAACGCGCTTAGCACGTTGGCGTGTATTTCTTCTCGGCTTTTCATTTCGTTGTCTTGCACGCAGTCTATGATTATCCAGCCTTGTTTTTTTGCTTCTTGCAGGTATGTTTCGCGGACTTTTTCCTCGTAATCGCGATCGGTTTCGTGTATGTCTTTTTTAGTTAAAGAATTTTTTTGGTTTCTTTGCAAAATTAATTGTTCAGTGAACGAGCGTGGCACGTCTAGGAAAACGACTGCGTCGGGTTTTGGCATTCTGGAGTCGACTATTTTCATCCACTCGATTAATTCTTGTTTTTTTTCTCCTTCGAAAAAAGCGCTTTGGTAAGCTAAGTTAGACGTCGTATACCTATCGAAAACTAAGTAATAGTCTTCTTTCAGGTAATTCTCGATTTCTTTCTTGAATTGGTAACGATCGAGAGAGTATAATAATGAAGCGAATTCCGGTAAGTCTTCTTTGGCGCCAAATTCTCCCTTCAAATAGCGGGCTACTAGTACTCCAAACTCGGTTGCTTGGTATGTGGGGAAAGCCATTGTTTTGGTTTTAGTTTTTTTTTCTAAAAAATCTAGCAATAGCTTGCTTTGCGTGGCTTTGCCTGCCGCGCTTAATCCTTCAAAAACAATTATCTTACCCATTTCAACCCAATAATACGCTTGCTACCCACGCCATTCCTGGAATGGCTAAGTTGTCGTCAACTTGAAAGTCTAGCGATTCGATTAATCCCAAGAACACTGAATAAAATAATGCCTGCTGCCAATTTATTACTAACGAGGAAGCAATAAATGCGGTTATTATGAAAGCGATTACTCCTTCAAAGCTTTTCTTCTCGTTGTAAGGCAGCTTATGATGGCCTCTAAAGTGGCCGATTAAAGTAGAAAAACCATCTCCTACTGCTAGAATGATTATTACTCCAAGCGCTAGTTGGAATGATTTCAGCATTGTTACTGCAAACAAGATTCCAATCAAGTACGTCAACGCTCCTTTGAATGGAATCACGTCCCGCCTGTCAAAAGTGTGAATCAAGTAATCTGTTAGCTTGGTTTCGTAACCAATAGTCAAGTAGTGAATTACTACTAGCAGCGAAATTATTCCAATTGCTATTAATAGCGAAAACCATTCTTTACCAATAATGAATGCAGTTGCTGCAAGCAAGAGTCCTAACGTTATGTGAAACAATTGTCTTTTTACTTCAACCATTTTTTTTTATTCCTCGAAGACGAATCCGTGTTGTAGTCCTTGGTGTTTTCTAATAAAACCAAAATCGCTTTTGTCGAATCGGTTTTTCACGTCGAAAACTAAGAAATACAACAAGCTCGCGAAAGCAACGCCTCCAATTACTTGGTCAATAGAGTGAACTCCTAGCCAGATTCTAGAGAATGCTATTGCTAGGAATAACAATAAGTAAGGCTTGAATGCTTTGCTGCCTATTACTGCTAACAACCAAGTAGTAGCAATGGCGGTGTGTTGTGATGGGAAGCCATTATCCAGCGGGCAATCGACTCTTCCGGGAATCGATTCACAAGGCCTGGCTTCTGCAAAAATATCTTTCACTAAAGGAACGCTTACTACTATTAGCATTAACGCTAGGGCGTAAATTTTTTTGTCTCTAGTGTAAATCAATACTATTGTTGAAAACAATACTGCGAATACTGGCCAGTAAACGTCAGAGTGAAGAAAAATTGACATGTAGTCTAGCAACAATTCGAGCATTTTAATTAAAAGGACTGCAATACAAGTTTTTAAACTTCCGTCAACAAGATTTTCTTATAATGCCTAAGTAGCTCAGCCTGGTTAGAGCGCTAGGAAAGCCCCTTTGAAAAAGGTGCTTTCAACCACCAAAATACTACAAAGGGTTTTTAGCGTAACTCATAAGTTTGAAGAATAAAAAAACTCAACTTTAACCTGGGTGATCTAGAGGTCGGGTGTCCAATCACAAACGAGTAAAACTCGTTTGCGGGATAAATCTCCCCTTAGGCATTTTTTCCTCTTCACTAAAACTTAAAATAACCTTTTTGTCTACGTATAGGTTTGGGTAATGAAAAAGGATCAACATACGTATTTATTGGATTAATAGAAATATCGAAAGGATTACTAGACTGATGCGTTCGTGTTTTATTTTTCTTTAATGCTGTTTTAACTTGTTGTTTGTGTGTTCGTTCTTTGTGACAAGTTGCGCATAAAAATTGCAAGTTTGATAGTTTATCATTACTGCGATTACTATCCTTATGATGAACTTCACCTAAGGGACCAACGTACTTTTTACATTTTTGGCAACAACCTTTAGCTTTATGTTGTATTTCGTTTTTTACAGAACGTTGAGTTTTACGTTTTCTATCATCGCCTTCTGTGTAAAAACCAGAAAAAATGTCGTATGTCATTATATCCCCTGTATTTATCCTAGTTTTCCGCGTGCTAGTACTTTGTTGCCTCCGCCTTTAGCGCCAGCGTTTAATAATAAGTCTACTGCGCTGTAAGCGGATGACTCGTTTGCTGCTGCTGCAACGAATCCTTCGTTGTTTGTAATAATCGCGGCAAATCCTGGTTCTCGAGCAATTCGCAAAGCCACCGCTTCGACGAATTTAGAGTCTTCTGTAATTTTTTGTTTTACTAAGCGGTCAGGGTGTTGTTTTACCAAGCTGTCGGCTAGTTGTTCGACGTAGTAAACTTTCAATTTGTCGACTTGTTTTCTGTATTCATTCCATTCGTCAAAGAATCTTTTAGCAGCTGAAGGCAATTGTTCTGGTTGCACGCTTAACTCGAAGGAAGCTTTTTCTAACAATTCTTCGCGGGATTGAATATACTCTAATGCTCGGGGTCCGGCTTTGTATTTTATTCTAACTACTCCGTCTTGAACGTAGTCTATTGAAGTTATTTTTACTAAACCAATCTCGCTGGTTCTAGAAACATGCAATCCGCCGCATGCTTCAGCGTCTAAGTCTTTTATTTCAACGACTCTGATTTTTTTACCAATAGCTCCGCCGCCTTGGTATAATCGAAAACCATATTTTTCTTCTGCTATTGCGCGGTCTAATTCCTTCCAAGTAATCGGCAAGTCTTTTCGAATCATTGATTCAGCTAGCAATTCAATATCGTTCTTTTCTTTTCTAGTCAAGCGCTTGAAGTGAGTAATATCCAAGTGCGCTTCGTCGTCGTCTTTCTTGGAACCGCACTGCCAAACGTGGTTGCCTAGCACGCTTCTACAGCAAGCAATCATTAAATGCGTTGCCGAGTGGTGTCTTTGAATAGATTGCCTTCGCGAAACGTCAATCTTTAATTCAACGCTCTCGCCTTTCTTGAAATCGTTTTTTTCAACGAAATGCAATATAGCGTCGCCTTGGCGTTGAACGTCTGTAACTTTTACTGAATTAATCCATCCGTGGTCTGCACATTGGCCGCCTCCTTCTGGATAGAATAGTGTTTTGTCTAAGACGACATAGTTTTTTCCAACGCTTACGATTTTTGCTTTGCCAGAGTAATCGTATTGGTGGTCGTAGTAAGTTTTTTCTGAAATCGCTGTTTCTACTGACTCGCTTGTTTTTTTCTTGTCCATGACGTGTTTTTCAGTGATTTTCTTATAAAAACTTAAAGGAACTTCCACTTGCTTGTGGTTTTCTTTTGCAATTCTTTCAATTATTTCTGGAGTAACGCCGTTGCTTTCGTAGGCTTGAACTAGTTTTTCTTCATTTAATCCTGAATTAATCAAGTTTAAAGCAATTTTTTCTCCCCTGGATAGTGTTTCTAAGTACTTGTTTTCTTCAACGCTCATTATTTCGTTTAATTCGTTCATTGAATCGCTTAATTCAGGGTAAACTTCTTTCAATTCGCGGGCATGTAATTCCATTAACTTCATTAAGTCGAAATCCAAGTTGTATTCCTTCTTGAAGCCGAACAATCTTCTCGCGAGAACTCGCAAGTTGTATCCTCCGGCAGCGTTTGATGGAATAGCGCCGTCGCTAACTGCGATTAATAATGTTCTAGAATGGTCTGCGATTGCCCATGTTGCTTGCATTGGAGAAATTTGTTTTTCTAACTCTTCAAAACTCAAACCCAACTGGCTTGCTATTTTGATCTTCTCGCTCTTCATATCGAGCATGGAGTCAACGTCTAGTGATGCACTGAGTTCAGCGTACTTCTTTAACAACGCGTCGTCTGTATCTGTTTCTTTTTTGATGAATTGGTTCTGCTTCTTGAACACTGCATCGTAAATAGTCAAGTCTCCAGTGTAGTACCAAAGCAATCTCTCAAATCCCCAGCCTACGTCAATTACTTTTTCAGGCAATTCTTTTTGCGTTCCTGAATCTTGGTAGTACTGCATGAATACGCTGTTAACTAACTCGCTTCCTTTAGAGAATGACTCGATGCAGGGACCGTAAGCAGAGTAATCCGGCATTGCCCAAACGTCTTCGCCGTAAGTAATTTCTTCCTTAGGAATCTTCAAGACGGTAGTCAAGTACTCGTAATTGTATTCTAAGCACTCGTTTTTCCAGTATCCTTTCTTGCCGTGCGAGTGTTGTCCTAACATCATGAATGAAGACAAGTGTCGGCCGGTAACTCCTACGTTTGCAATGTCGACGAAGCGCATGCATAATTGTGGAACTATTAGTTTCGGGTGTGGAAAATCGAAGGATACTTTTCCTTTCTCTAAACGCATGAAGTCTACTATTGAAGCAATAGTAAAGTACAAATCATCCCTCCATCTCGACACTACGGGGTAGCGGGGTATGACTTCGTGGGTTTTTTCCCAGTACTTCTTAGTCTTCTTCCAGAAATCGCCGTAACTCTCAGTCAACGGCTTGCTTTTAATGAACGAGTACTTGTTGTGAGAAGAGTCTCCGCAATCGTTTTTTTCTCCAAGACTCCAGAAAAACTTTCCGCAAGCAACGCATTGCTTTCGAGTAAAGCCTTCC
The DNA here is from genome assembly GCA_013360305.1 of Microcaldota archaeon. GTDB lineage: Archaea > Micrarchaeota > Micrarchaeia > Norongarragalinales > Norongarragalinaceae > JABWCK01. The sequence goes on along the minus strand of JABWCK010000009.1, from coordinate 264 downwards.
CGCTTGAATAACTCGACTTCGTACTCCTTCTTGTACTCTTTTCCAAAATAATTCCTTAACTCGATTTTATTCATTTAATCTCACTAACAATAACTCTAACAAGACATAAAAAATAACGTTTAAGGCAATTAAAATTAGTTTTCAATAACGTTTTTTTGATAAAACTTTTTAGGTAAAAAGTTTTTGAGAGCGGAGCCGTAGTCCACTTTTTGTTGTTCACGGCATTGGTCTAAGCGGCTCAAAGGCCTTGCACCGTTTTAGTTC
>JABWCK010000008.1 GCA_013360305.1 Microcaldota archaeon | reverse complement strand
TCGCTTTTTGACGAACTATAGTTAGCAGATCAACGGAGAGCAAGATATATATACTAAGACTCGCCAGATAACTAAGAAGAGAAATGTTACTACCAACAAGTTTATATATTTGGTAGTATAATATAGTAAGTGGGGAGTTTTAGAAATGATGGTAAAAACTAGCTTAAATGGATTAAAACACATGGCTCACGAGCTAAAGCACGACCACGACGACCATGGCCACAAACAAGATTACGCTTACACCCCAATGTTAATGCCTGCTCAAACCGAAGGCAAACCAGTAATGAAAATCACTACCAGGCAAGACTACTTAGACAAAACAGTAGGCTTGTGGAGAAGAATTCAAGTCAATAAGGGTTTGGGTTTGATTTTAGGAGTAGCATCATTATTTTTGTTATCAATAAGCCCTTTGTTTGCAGGAGCCTGCGCGGTTTTAGCCGGCTGGATTTGGGGAGATTACGTTACAGGAAAATTCTACTTATACCAAGTAGACGGAAAGAGGGAATTGTTAGAAGGAACTTGAGGTGAATAAAAATGACTGAATTGATTGCACAAGTAAATCACGAGACGCAAGAAGTAGGAGCACACTTGCACGGTCACACCTTAGTGCCTATCGAACCAGTTCCAGGCACTCCTCCGTTCTTGAGACAAAAAAAGAGAAGCGATTACTTCCAAGAATACTTTGATTTCGAGAAAGACGGCTACAAAAACACTTTGAAGGCAGTATTTTACTTCGGGTTAGGATTAATAACGCTTCAAGCTTTTCCTCCAGGCGGCTTGCTAATGATCGCAATGGCTGCTAGGTATCAAGATATTGCTCACTGGGACTTGAACATTGTTAGAAACTTTGGTAAAACCAGGAGTTTGGTGTTGGTGGATTAAAATGGCTATGAAAAATGGACCAAGCATTCAATTTCAAATAATGTCTCTAGCTGAAGACGCAGGTTTAGTGAAATACTACAACCGTGGAAGCAGTTTTGAAGACGCCATGAGCAGGCTTGCCTTTATCTTGCCAGATGAAGTAGTTCACGCCATTGCTTTGGCTAGCGGAGTTTACGCGTTATTAACGCTGGGAATAATTTAATAGAGGTGAAATGAAAATGAGCGGACATGATACACACGGCGGACACATGCAAGCAATGTTTGTACCCCTAGAGTCAGTCAACAATCACCCGGACGGAAAACCAGCGAACAGTTTGCAAGTATGGAACAGAACAGAATTATTGAAGAATTGGTTTGACGACGACATCAGTAATGCCGAGTTCGGAGCAATGTACAAAGCGCACTTATACGCAATATTGTCTTTCGTAGCAATCTTGCTTACTTACAGTTTAAGCATTTACGTAGCTGCAGTATTCGCGTACTTGACTGGTTATTTCTGGTCTAGAGTATTAATTTCATACGCGTGGAGCATTGAGTGGTTTAAAGGAAAACCATTAATAGCAACTAAATAAAGGAGGTGAAGTGAAATGAGTGGAGAAGTAAGAGGAGTAGGTCTTTCTGGAATAATGGCCGATATGCCAAGGCCAATGTTAGAAATGACTACCAGGGAAAAATACTTGACTAAAATGCTTGAGTCGTACAAGGAAATGATTCGCTTCAGGGCTTATTCACTAGTAGCCTTCTTGCTTGGATTATACTTCTTGTTCTCAATACCATTGCTAGGAATAGTATTGCTATTCTTAGGACCGTATTACTACCAAGAACACCAAGCAAAATACAACCGTATCTTAAAATCTTCAAGGACAGTAATGATCGGACACTAAGACCACCCAGGGGTTGCAACTAAGTCGACCTACCCCTCAATAAAAAAATTCTTCCCTTTTTTCATGATTGCAATAAGGGCTTTTCCAGGCTAAAACCCCTCTCTTCTTTTCTCTTTTCCTGGAAAAAGCCTTTTATTCTTTTTTAGCTTTAGTTTATTCAGGCTCGTTTTTTACGAACCCTAATTTTTTGTAAAACTGGTGGGGAGTAATTTGAAGTTTGTATTTATTACCGGCGGCGTATTGTCGTCTTTAGGGAAAGGAATTCTTTCATCATCAATAGCTAAACTGTTAAAACAATCAGGCGTCAACGCTAGTATTTTGAAAATCGATGTTTACTTGAATTCAGACGCTGGAACGCTTAATCCATTCGAACACGGGGAAGTTTTCGTTACTAAAGACGGTTTTGAATGCGACTTGGATGTCGGAAACTACGAACGATTCTTGAATCTTTATGCAACTAATGAACAAAACTTCATGATGGGATCAGTGTACAAGTCTGTTCTCGACAAGGAACGCAAGGGAGATTATCTTGGAAAAACCATTCAATTAATTCCTCACGTTACCGAGGCAGTCAAGAAAAAAATTCGTAATTCAGCAAAGAAACTAGGTTGTGATGTTTTAGTAGTTGAAGTAGGCGGCACAGTTGGAGATATTGAAAGCGAACTAGTTTTGGAAGCAATTCGCCAAATGAAGTTTGAAGACGAGTGCTTGTTTATTCACTTAGCACTGGTACCAACTATTTTGACTGGCGAGCAAAAAACCAAGCCAATGCAGCAATCAGTCAAATTATTATTAAGCAGGGGAATTGTTCCTGATGCTATTGTTGCTCGAAGCGAAACGCCATTGAATGCTGATTCTAGGAAGAAAATCGCGTTGTTTTGCAACGTAAAGCAAGAAAACGTTTTTTACTCGCCGACAGTTGAAAGCGTTTACGAGTTGCCAAGCGTGTTGAAAAAACAAGGATTTGTTGCATCAATACAAAAACTATTATCTTTACCAGAACACGAACCTGACTTGAGTGAATGGGATTCGTTGCTTAATAAAATGAAGAAAACAACAATCAAGAAACGCATTGGAGTTGTTGGAAAATACGCTACTACTAAAGACACTTACATGAGTGTTTTTGAAGCTTTGAATCATGCTTGCGTAAACAACAACGTGAAAGGAGAATTAGTTTTGATTGATAGCGAGGAAATCGAGTCAGGAAAACAATCACTTGAAGGATTTGATGCTTTAGTAGTTCCTGGCGGCTTCGGTGAAAGAGGAATTGAAGGAATAATCAAAGCAATTTCATACTCTAGGGAAAACAACATTCCTTTCCTAGGATTGTGTTATGGCTTGCAGTTGGCGGTAATCGAGTTTTCAAGAAACGTGTTGAAACTAGAAGACGCTAATACTACTGAAATTAATCCCGACACTAAAAACCCGGTTATTTGCTTGTTGCCTGAACAAAAAAACGTTGAAGACAAAGGCGGAACAATGCGCTTGGGAGTAAAAAGCGTTAAAGTATTGCAGGGAACTAAAGCATTCGAAGCTTACGAAAGCGAATTGATTGAAAAACGATTCAGACACCGATTCGAAGTAAACCCTGAATACGTTGACCAATTAGAAAAAGCTGGTTTTGTTTTTTCTGGACGAGACCCTAACCGAGAAATTCAAAAAATTGGCGAATTAAAGAAACACAAATTCTTTGTCGGAGTGCAATACCATCCCGAGTTTGATTCGCGCTTGGAAAAACCAGAAGAATTATTCAACGCTTTAATCAAAGCAACTTTAACCAACAGCGCTTGAGGCAAAGAATACTACTAGGCAGAATAATACTGCAGCTATTGGCAGTGCGTTTGCTATTCTCAAGTAAGTGTGCAAGTCGTTGTTTGTTTCCTCAATTTGAGAATTAAAGTAAGTCAGCAACGCAACTATTTCGATAACATAAATGCCCATTATTAACGCGAATAAAGCGGATTCAATTCCTGAACTAGCGCTAGTACTAGTAAGTGCTTGAGCCAAGCCTCCAAAGCCGGTTGTTCCTGGAAGCGAAGCTCCTGAGTCAGGACCGCTTGAAATCGATCCAAAAGAAGAAACAATGAGTTTCTGCATTGCGCCAACAACGCCCAACACTATTGGAGCTACGAATAACGACATCATGTTTAAGACAACCGTCACGTCTTCAAGCATTTTCTTTAAAGACTCGTCGATTTTTTGGTTGTTTCTTAACTGAAGAGCTAAGCTGATTAATGCTTTGGATGAAACGTTTACTCCTAATTCTATAGAGTCGACTACGAATTGCATTCCTGAACGAATCGTTCTAGATGGAATATCTTTTAACGCGCCGTAAGTATTGTCGAATATTGCTGCGTCGATAGTCATTCCTAGGCTGGTAATGTTTTCTAGCACTCGTTTGAATACTCTTTGAGCTACTGCGCTGTTTGGAAGGAATTGTACTGAACTGCGCAAGGCTTCTTCGAAAGGCTTGTTTTCACCAAGCCTTGAGGCTAGCAAGTATAAAGCGTCTTTGAATTCTGTTTCCATTCCGCGTATTTCGTCTTGTACTTTTTTTCTAGCAGAGTATTTAGCTTTCAAATAAATGCTTATGGACAAGGCTAATCCTATTAGGAATCCGAATATAGTGAATTGTCCTACGAATAAGCCGTACTCTGTTTCGAGGAAAGTGATGTGGGGTATTCGTTGGAGTTCTTCTGCTTTGTCTTGAAATGACTCTATTTGTCCAAGTGTTCCGGGAATTATTATTTTGTCTAAGAACTCGTCGTAATTGGGATTAATTGATTTTAGTACTCCGTTTAAAGAGTCTTGGACTACTCCTTGGTCGATCATGAAGCCTAGGGTGATTATTCCAAAGAAAGCTAGTAATGCTAAAAACTTCCATCCCGAGTTTTTCTTTAATCCGGGATAGTTTTCGGGAATAATTGGGGGGTCATAAGTAGGCGGTCTTGATGAAATAATTCCTTTGCCGTAAGCAAACACTAGTAAGGGCAGTAGAATAACGTATCCTACGAAAATGAATTCTGGCTTGTTTAAAGGCAAGTCGCTTAATGCTCCGCCGATTGGCAGTATAATAGCTAAAAGCAATGGCAATAGTATTCCGAAGTAGTATAGGAAAACAGCTGGCTGGTGTAGTTTTCTAGCATAGTCGTCCATTTTTTCGCGGCTTCCTTCCAAGACTTGAGTGACTGCTTTGTTCAATAATTCTCTTCTGCGGGCAGCGTCTGCTTCTAGTACTGAACTGCGAATAATCATTAGTGCTTGTTTAAAGTCGTCATTGTAAGCACCCCACTTGTAGGCTAGTTCATCAAGCGCTTCTTCAACGCTGTAGTATCGCCCAATTTGCAAGTCCCATACGATTTTTTTTAATTCTTCAGCGATTTTTCCTTGACCGTGTGCTGCAGCGAATTCTACTGCTTTTTCCAAGTTAGGGGTTAACTGCAAACTAATAGTCAAGTAGTTAACGATTTCTGGAACATAGTAAAGTGCTTGTAGTTTTTCTCGTTCAGCTGCTTGTTTTGGATAGTTTTTTACAGTGAAAGCAGCAAACACACCCAAGCCAGCTATTACTATTGGAATTATTAGACGCAAGTCTTCAGGGGAGTCTTCAACTAAAAACAACAACGAGCCTATAACGAAGGCTATTGCTAGGAAAATAATTATTATACCATAATACGCGGATTTTAATTCAGGTGCAGTCAAGTCCCAGCCTAAGAAAGATACTGCTTCTTTTTCTTCTTTAGTAAAAACAGCGTTTTTTCCGTATGAAGAAAAACTCTTGCCTAGAGAACGCGTGAATGAAACGAATCCGGGTTTTTTCTTTTTTTCCTCTTCTTCGAAAGGATTTCTTTCTAGTTCTCGCAAGTCAATTTTTCTTCTTTTTTCAGAGGCAGGCATACTGCTAGAAATTAAAGAACCAGAGTATTTAAACCTAGAAAGCAGTTACCAACGGAATCAACGTCATAGCGCCTTTAGCGATTTCAATCATTCCAATCAATGAATAAAAATCACCTAAAGACAGTAAAGCAAAACCCGCAATCAAGTCAACTATGCCTAAAACGCCACCCAAAGGATCCATTAATACCACCAATAATAAAAGAAAAATAATCTTTAACAAAGAAGTTAAAAAAACCTTATTTAGTTTTGGCGGGAGAATATTTTGCAGTTCCAGCGCGTTCTGCTTGAACGTCTTTTACTAACACTTCCTTGCACCAAGCCTTCCAGTCTTCTAAAAGCGAAGCATGGTCGACTTTGCCATATTCCCTGCGTTGCAATTCAGACAACAACAAGTATTTAGTATGAGCCCGCAATGTAGAAGATGCTTCAAGCAATTCAGGCAAGTCTAGTTCTCGTTTTAATTCTACCAAGTATTGTTTTGATTCAGCGCGGGCTTCAACTTCACTCCATACTTCTTTGAAATTCAAGCCGCGGTTTCTTTGAATTCTTTGCAGCCAAGAACTCTTCTTCAAGTCATCCTTGAATAATTCTAGCTCGTCAGTGTTAGCGTCAAACTTAGCCCAATTCAAGAAACCATTTTCTCTTAACGGGTCTTCATTCCATTCTTTTAACACTTCAGTAATTTCAATTAATCTCCTAGTCCTCTGCAAGCTTCCCTTAAACCTAATAGGCGCAGCGACTATAGCGAAGTCAGTTGCTTTGAAAGAAGTAGTCGGAACACCCAAGTCGTTTACTACCCGGTCCCAAATACTGTACGCGGATTCTCCATGAATAGTACCCATTACTACGTTACCTACAGCTCCGACACGCATTGCTTCATATAATGCTCTAGCTTCAGTTGAGCGCACTTCGCCTACTATTAATACTGAATCTCCTAAACGCAATGCAGTACGCAAAGCATCTTCGGCAGATACTTCAGACTCGCTTAATCCCCCAAGGGGCGGTCGAGTTTTCATTCTTTGAATATTGAAGGCTAGCTTCTTCATTGAAGGAACAGGAAGTTCTTGAGTGTCTTCTTGTACTATAATCCTCAAGTTTTGAGGAATTTCAAGCATCATTGCTTGAAGAAGTGAAGTTTTTCCTGCACCACGAGAACCAACTATTAACATTGATGCTTGCGCGTCAACAAAAAACGAAAGCAAACCGGCAGTAATCGGCGTAAACATTTTTTGATCTAAGAACTGAGCAAGAGTCCAAGGAGTTGTTTTATGCAGCCTGAATGCAAAAGCAGTTCCATCCAAAGCTAAGGGCTTGCCTATTACTGCTACGCGGACTTGTAAGTCAGGCAAGTCAAAATCGAGAATAGGATGCGCTTCATCAAACGGCCTGCCAGATAATGCTCTGAATCTAGAAACAATGCTTCTTGCTTCCTCAAAGCTGAAAATAATGTTTGTCTGGCACTGTCCGTATTTCGAGTGAACTAAGTAAACTGGTTTTTCTCCTAAAGGAGAATCAATGTAAATATCCGTCAACGCGCGGTCGCTTAACAAAATTTCTAGTATACCGTAGCCAATCGTGTAGCGCGAAACTATTTCAGCCAAGTCTTCTTTTTCCTCGACAGATAGTTTAATGTTGTTTTTAGTTGCTAAGTCTGAAATCGTGGCGACGTAAATTTTTCTAAAGTATTTTCTGGCCTGAGTAATATCCAAAAACTCGACGTTCTCGGCACGATGCGATGAAACTATTTCTTTAGTTTTTTCAAGCAAGAAGTACTTGTCTGGAGGTAACGAATATTCAGGGGGATTAATGAAATACAAGTACTCGACTTTTTCAGGGTGTTTGTAGACGAATACTTCAGAATTAGATACTTGGTATTGGTCCACTAACTCTAGTTTTTCAGTGTCTTTAAAGAAAATTCTAGAACCAATGAATGAAGGCTTTATTGATACTTCAAACAAAGAATGGTATAACCCTCGATCTGTTGGAATCGCGTTTAATTGGGCTAGGAATACTTTCATTTTTTGAATTAGTTTAGTGCCTTCCAATTGGTCTCGCATGAAGTTTAAAGTTTTCAAGTAAACTTTTTCGTCCTCTACTTCTTCTGGCTGAATAGTAGAAACCTTAGAGTTTTGCTCCTTGATTTCCCTCACTAAATTCAAGTACGCCTTGAACGGGTCGGAACGCAAGTTGTTTAATATCGCTAAAACCGCGTCATGCCTTTCCCCAAGTTTTACCGAATCAAGAGTAGAACCCAAGTGAGTAGGACTCCAAACAGAATCAATCTCAAACTTCGTGATAACGTCTGCAATTTCTTTCAGCCAAGAAGTTTGTTCTTGATCATAAATGCGTTCGTAATAATCCGTTAATACTACTTCATCAACATCAACTTCCCTGAGCTTGTCTAAAACATCCTGCATTGCTTGACCGTATTGAGCAATATCCGGACCATACGGAGAGCCTCGGAAATCCATTACTAGTCTTTTCAAGCCACCATCGCTTTTGACTACTGACGAAACCATGCAAAGATTACTCATTAAGGATTTAAATACGTTGAAAAAAACTAGATAGTAAACAAAAAATGAACGAAACACCTTACCCTCAAAAAACGTTGAAACGAATACACTCAAATGCTTTAAACTCTGAAATAAATTCTGAAACAAAAAACAACATTCTAAAAATATTAAAAAAAGACAAAAAGATTGTAGAAGCGGATGAAATAAGAAAAATCTCAATAAGAAGAAGCTTGCAAGGCGGAGTGGTTTATTTTATACACACCATGCTGGGACACAAAATAGTTGCTCAAAGCGAAGAACAGGCGGGAATTATTACTTGGCAACACAAGCTAGAAGAAACAATTAAAGACAGAACTGCTAAAGAATTTGCTTTAACAAACGAAATAGAAAAAGGAAGAAAATGGAAATAGTTTTCGACGAAAGACAATCGCCCAAAATGGCTTCTTTTCACACTGCGACTAAACAATTGTTTAGTTTAGAAAACGCCTTGCAGCCTCACGCAAATCCAACACTAAAAAATAAAGGCTTTAAGACGTTGAACGATGCACATTCAACGGCCGGTCCACATGCAGTTTCTTTGAAAAGCTTGTTTAAGACGGCTTTTCCGGGAAAAACAGCGGAGGAAATATCAGTAAAAAAAGCGAGCGAAAATGAAGTTCACTACAGGTTTGTTAGTAATGGAAAAACAATTATTTTGAAGGGAATTAACGATCATAAGGGAAACGTTTACTGGCTTACGGGCAATGCAAGTAAAAAAGAGTCTACTAAAAGCGCTCGCGATGACGAATTGCTTTCTAGAATGCGCGAAATACACTTAGTTAATTATGTAAGGGATAGAATAAATGAACAAGAAGAAAGAGCCAAAAGCAAGAGCGCTAGACAAGCTTTTGAAAGGGCTCGAAACAAAATTTTTAATGACGAACTAAGCACTATTCACGAAATTGCACGACGAGTTCACCACGACATGAATAACTTGGCATTTGACCTAGATTTAACTCCTTCACAACTTTTTAAAGGCTTTAATTGTTTTAAGAGCAAGCCTACAGATTACAATTATCCCGATTGGCTTTACGGATTTGTTACAAAATTTTATCCTAAAACAATCAAGGAAACTATTGCGTTTAAAAAACTCTCAGGAAAAAAAGGAGTGTTATACGGATTAAAAACTAGCGATGGCTTGACCGTTTACTTGCATACAACCGTGGAAAACAATGAACCAAAAATAAGTGTTTATACTACGAGGTGAACGACAGCAAGACGCTTGGTTTTAGCGGCATTGCTTTTTCTTTCTTTTCTTCGTTTGAAGATTCTTCTTTTTCTATCACTACAGGATAGCCTAGTGATTCTGAAATAAAGTCTTTAGCTGAAACTAGTTTATCGTACTCACTTAATTCGAGCAATTCAGGCTTTGTTCTGTAAGAATAAAAATTCTTCTTCAAATACTCGCTCAAAGCATCAGTAGATAATTCTTCAGGAGAAGCGTGTTTTTGAATTAAGTTAATTGCTTGAGTTTTCTTTTCTTTGGAAGCGACAATTATTTTTGCTGAAGCAATCTTCTTGTTTTTCATTAACGAAGAAATCCTGCGGACGTCTTGCAAGACGTTCTGCAAGTAGTCTTCTTCCAACTCCGCGTTTTCATCGATTAATTCTTCACTAACGACAGGCCATTGTTGAAGTGAAACGAAATCTTTTCCTAAACTACTCCACAATTCCTCGCAATAAAACGGCATTATTGGAGACAATAATTTAACCCATTTTTCAGCGATTTTTTTCGATACTAAAATTTCTTCTTCAGGCGTAGCGCGTGAAGAAAAGTACTCCCAAGAATTAAGCAAGTCGAAAAACGTTTTTTGCGAGTAATCGCGAATGCGATTTTCTTTTAACGCGGTAGTAGATTCTTTGACTGCTGACTCGAATTTTGAAAGCATCCACTTAGTCATTGGCGTTTCTTTCTCTGCTGAATCGTGAGTAGAGAAAATGACTATTTCACTCAATACAGCGATTAGTTTGTTAAAACTTTTTTGCAATGCTTGCAAGTCTTTTAGCCTGAAGTCTAGTTTGCTGCCTAAGTCTGCAGTGTTTACTAAATACAACCTCGCCAAGTCAACGGGATACTGTGCGAATAACTTATGCAAAGTAACAACATTGCCTTTGCTTTTACTCATTTTTTGCCCTTCGGAAATAACTAGCTCGTTTAAGGAAATGCTTTTAGGCCATTTTTCTTTTTGCAGCAATGCAGTGTGAGCAAAACAATAAAACGACAAGTGATTAGTAATATGCGCGGTTCCCGTGTGTCTTTGATCACAAGGATACCAGTAATCGAATTCTTTCTTTATCGACTGCAATAATTCAATAGGCACGCCAGTAGTTTTTGATGCTTCTTGAATAGAGTGTTTTCCTTGGAAAACAAAATCAAAAAACTCTGGCTTTAATTGGCTTGGTTGAATCTTGTTGGCTTTAATTTGTTTTATTATGGTATAAAACGCAGGATAGAAGGTAGAATCGCTTAAGCTCTCGATAATCCACTCGTTGTTGAATGGAAGTTGAGTGCCTAACCCGCGTCGTCTAGCGCATGGTCTTTTATCAAGCCACTCGAAAACGTCATGGAATTGCTTCTTGTATTGTTCAGGAATTATTTTCAATTCATCAAGCAATTCGAAGCTTTTCTTTTTCCAATCTGGAGAGTTGTAATCCAAAAACCATTGGTCGCTTAACACTGCAGCTATTACTTTATCGCCGTGGCGAGTGAATGCTGGGCGAGATGTTTCATAGAAAGAAATCGCTTTTTTTTCTTGTTTTAGCCATTCTCCGGTTTTTTTCTTAGCTTGTTCTACGCTTAGTCCCGCAAACTGGGAACAGTTTTCTTTCATTCTTCCTTGATAAAATTCTAGTTTGTATAAGTCTTGAGTGGCTTTGTCGATTTTTGCTTTTTCCTTCAAGTTAGCAATCTTCATTTTCTCGACTATTTCCTTAGCAGGAAAATCGCCAAATCCTTCAACGGAAATAACTGAAATTAATTCAATGCCTTCAACAATGCTAAACAAGTCCGCGTGTTTTTTGTCTTTCTTCAAGTCTTGCAACGCGACATAATCGTAAGGCGCGTGAGCCGGAACAGAATGCACGAATCCAGAAGCGTTTTCTACGTTGACAAAACTAGCCGGAAGCAATGGAACTTTTTTTCCTAGAGGCGTTTCAATAATTTTTCCAACGAACTCGCTTCCTTTTAATTCTTTTAATACTTTCACTTCGTGTTTTTGGAAGGATAGTTTTTCAGCTGCGGCTTTGCTGCAAAAAACTTTTTCACCATCAACTAGTGCTTGAACGTAGTCTCCTTCAGGGTTGACGAATGCGTTGGTTATTCCGAAAACAGTTTCAGGACGCAGCGTGCTTGATAAAATAAAAGAATCGCCTAGTTTGCTTTTGATTGAAATGAATTCTTGTACTTCAACCGCGTCAGTGTCTGCGTCCTTAATGTCGTCTTCTCCGACAGCGTTTTTTTCACTAGCACTATATAATATAGGGTAGTCTCCTTGCTTCAAGAATCCTTTTTCTTTGTATTTCAAGAACTGCCATTGGACGAATGCGTTGTATTCCGGGTCGCCGGTAGTAAACTGTCTAGAGTAATCAATGCTTACGCCGATTTTTTGAAAGTCTTGAACTAGTTTCTTGGAAAAATAATTAACTACCGCCCAAGGGTCTTTGAAGGAATTAACTATTTCTTTTGTTTTAGCGTCGTCTTGTTCGTAAGCGTTGACGTATTCTAAATACAAAGCAATAGTTTCAGGATCGTTTTTAGCGATTTTATCGCTAACTGCTAGGACAGGAGTGCCAGTAATGTGGAAACCCATTGGCCACAATACATTAAACCCACTCATTCGCTTGAACCTGACTATAACGTCAGCATTTACGTAAGTACGACCATGTCCAACGTGCAAGTTGCCAGTAACATACGGATAAGGTACAGTAAAGAAAAACTTTTTTTCACTACTAACACTAGGCTCGAAAGCGTTCGCTGTGAACCATTTGGAACGCCATTTTTCTTGAACTTCAATAAAATCCAATTCAAACACTCAACAGAATAATTATAGAGGTAACAATTCTACTTTAGTAAAATGAAAGAGAGTTTATTAAAAACTATTGAAAGCGACTCATTCAAGAAAGGCGTCAAGTTCATTGGCTTATTCTTGTTGTATGCGGCAATAGCAGGAGTATTTTTTTATTTTACGCCACTAGAAAAAGAAACTACTCGTTTTGCTGCAAAAGCAAGCCAACAATCACTGCAGCTAGTAGGAATAAGCGCTAATTACATCGAAACGGATTATCCTCACTTAGTGAATGAAGACTTTGATGCCACCATAAACGAGGTTTGTTCTGGAGGAATTGAACTAATAGTATTATTTGGAATAATCTTCGCTTCATTCGAGAAACCACTTAGAGAAAGAATCAAAGGATTCTTGGTTGGAGTAATAATACTGGTTATTTTCAATTTGGTTAGAATTACGGCAACTATTTACTTTTTGAGCGATTTTCTCCACTCGTTTTTCTTTAGAGTAACACTGGTAATAGTAATAGTATTGTATTACTGGTTTTGGTTTTACGAACCCTTAAAACAACGCAAGGGTTAATTCTTTGAAATGAAGAAAGGTTTTATTGCTTCACCGTTGATTGGCACTATAATATTCTTAGCTAGCTTGTTGTTTGTAGTCAACTTGGCTAGAACTGAAGCTCTCGAAACAAGCCAAATTTCAAGCGAAGCATTCCACAATCGAGCAGTGTCGTTAACTGAAGCTTACAAGAGTGATTTGTCCAGCATTTTTCGCGAAGGATTGACTAGGACAATAGAATACTTTTTGTTAAGCAAGCAATGGACTCAGTTTGACTTGACTAACGAGTTAAGCAACTTGAATACTTACCGGTTGAATAAGTGCACTGAACTCCAGAGTTTAACCAGCGACTTGAGTTGTTCGTTTAGTGCGGGTAACGATGCAACAAACCCTGGCGACCCGAATGATCCTAGCGCGGATTGGTTTCAAGTAGGAATGCCTCAATGGATTCGCGAAATAAACCAAGACTTCGCGTTCGAAGGAGTAACTTTCAAAGTAAGCAATTCTGATTTAGTGGAGAAAGTATTCGCTCCAGACTTGAGTGACCCTGCTACTGCCGGAGAAAACGCTCAACGCTATATTAAATACTGCGATGCATTGTTGGGAGATAATGTTTTTTATTGCCCGAGTTTTGAAGCGCATAACTTTCTCACTGACGACTTTGAATGCCGCGAGGGAAACGACATAGTAAACGGCTGCGAAGACGGGCGTTACTATATCAAAGTAAGAGTAACTGGTTTTACCACTGACGCAGAACAAGTATACCCCGTGCTGCCAAGAATTGATGCAGACGATGGTTTTGGTAATGTTTTGCGCACTGGCGCAATTGGTGAAAGCGATTTTTACTTGCCGGTAAACTTGCCTATTTATGATTATCAAGATGACGCTTTCGTGTTCTTTACGCGACTATCTTATGGAGAAAATATTGGTTCTTATGATTCCGCAAGAGAAGGAATTAGTGAAGGACAATGCTTGGGCGGAGCGGCTTGCAGCGCGTTAGGAATGAACGGTTGGGGCGCGCCTGCGCCAGATAGTGGTACTGCTTTGAATTTATTCAGGCAAAACTTTTTCGATAACGTGTTCAAACCCGCTTGTTCAAAGTTTTACGAAAAACACCCTAAAGACGTGAACCCGTTAAAGAAAGATAGGTTGTTGAGTGTTTGCAGTGGAGCTAGTTGCGAGATTGAATCCAACGAATGGATTGATTGCGACTTAGTTCAAGACTATAGCGAAGTTTACGCGATTAGTTCAATGGGCGAGACTCAGTCTTGCGGTTCAGGACAATGCGCTTTCTTCAAGGGACAATTCAACTTGCGGGTGAGAATTGAAGACTATAATGAAGGCAATCGCGTTCGCGAAAATACGCCTAACTACTTTGGTTGGAGTGCTAACCCTCAATTCAACTAAGGAGAATGGCTTTTTAATTCTCTGAAAGCAAATTAATAACATGAGTTTTTTGGATTCTTTGAGAGAACAATATGACAATCTTGTCGCTTCCTTGGAAGAGAAAGGATTGCCTGCTAAATTCCTAATTCCTTTGATTTTGTTGGTTGTAATTGCCGGAGTAGTACTTTTCTTTGTTAACCCGTTGCAGCCGACGACTACTTTTTCTTTAACTATTACTTCAACTGACGGTTCAATAGTTCCAGGTGCTAGCGTTGCATTATATCGCGAAGGAGAATTAATAGACTCGCAAACATCCGATTCTAGCGGAAGAGTTACTTTAACTGCTAAGGGAGAAACAGGCTTCACAATTCAAGCAAGCGCTCGAGGATACAAGCCATACAATAACCCAATAACTACTTCAAGCTCAAGCATTCAGCTAGAACCAGCTAGTACTACGGTCACTCAAACAGGCAAGACGGTTACAGTAAAAGTAGTTGATTCCACAGGAAGAGACGTCAGCGGCGCTCAAGTATTCATGTCTTTTGAAGATGGAAACGCTAGAAGCGCGACAACTGGCTTTGATGGTTTTGCAGACGTTCAATTAAACACTGACGCTTCAAGAGCTTCAGTTACAGTCACTAAAGACGGCTATCAACAAAAAAACCAAGACTTTTCTAGCTTAGATAACATTTTGAGAATTACTCTAGACGCAGTTGAACAAAAACCATCTGACGGCAATTTAGTCATTAAAACCACTTTCCAAGGCCAACCAATAGAAGGAGTTACTGTTTCATTACGCGGAGAATTCTTAGACAACGAGTTAAGCAAAGCAATTACTGACGCTACAGGAAAAGCAGTATTCTACAAAATAGAAATAGGCAGCCGCGTGTACGCTAGCGTTAGTGACTCAAGCAACAAGTACTTAGCAAAAGCGAGTTCATCGTTTACGTTCAATGAAGACATGCAGGAAGTAGTTGTCGAATTAGAAAAACCAGCTACTCAAGACACGGGAAAAACCATTGTTAAAACAGTCGACTCTGACGGATTGAATATCGACGCAGTTGAAGTCAGTTTGTACGACAAGAAAACAAAACAATTGCTTGATTCTAGAATTACTCGAAGCGGAAAAGCAGAATTTGAATTAGACAAGGGTTCATCATTTTACGCTACGTTATACAAAGACGGCTTCGAACCAGCTTCACTGGACTTGAAAGCAGGACAAGAAACTACTATTAAACTAATCGAGTTAGTGCAAGAAAACGCGATTGAAGTAAGCGTTACGGTCACTACAGACAACGAACCAGAAGGAGGAGCTACTGTAAGCTTATTGAATTCAAACGGTTTTCCGTTAGGAGTTCCTTCAGACTTGACTGGTCCTGACGGAGTAACTTCATTCCTGCTTCCAAAGAAAATATCTGGAAAAGCATACAAGATTTACGCCGAAGCTGCCTTAGACAACAAGAAAGGCACAAGCGATTTAGTAGACGTAGCTGACGGAATAGAATTATTCATTGCATTAAAGAAAGACCCAGCAGTATTGAAAGTTAAAGCAATCGATTTTGTTGACGAGTCAATAATTAAAGGAGCAGTAGTTACTGCTTACACTACCGACAACGACGAAGTAAGTTCTTGCACTACTGAAGAAAACTGCGAGTTAAGCATTCCTTCAGAAAAAGATATTTCCTTAACAATAACCGCTCCAGGCTATAGCCAAACAACCAGCGAGTTATTCCAATTACTACCAGGAGAAACTAAAGAAACTAGTTTGAAGTTGATTCCATCAAACTTAGCTAACCAAGCTCAAGCTAGTTTTGAAGGATTATTCGACGCCAACGGAAACAAAGTAGCCGAAGTGCAAAACGGACTATCATATACTGCTAAATTCTTAGTTTCAATGCCTTCTGGCACACAAAACGCGTTGTTTTACTTGCAAGCAGGAGAAAAAGAATCACTAGAAGAAGACAACGTTGCCATAACTAACTTTGACGCGTTAAGCAAATTATTCTACACTGGAACAACCGCCAGCGAAGCTTGTTCTTTAAGTGAAACAGAATCAAGCGAAGCAAGCAAGTTTGTAGCCTTCGCTTTTGAAAAAGGATTCACGGGAGCAAGAGAATTCACTACCCAAGTATTAATCAATCCTCAAGCCAAGCCAGGCGAAAAAATCACTTTCTCGTACAGGTTAAGCGGAACTAAAGCCAACGTCCCATTCACACTGCCTCAAGACGAGGAATTAATTGATTCATTACTTCAAAAAACTTTAAGCGACCAACAAATCACTCAAAGCGATTTCTGTAATGGTGCATTAACTAAAGCAAGCGTGCCAGTAAGCGCTAGCGCATTGCAATGCAACTCGGACGGATTGTGTTATTCAGCAAAACTATCTAGTTCAACAACTGAAACAAACAACGGGTTAAGCGTTTCCTTAGGAGATTCTTTAACATTGAAGTACCAATTGTTTTCTACAACCAAGCAAATCGACAACATAGTAATAACTGAACCAGATGATTCTTTTGAAATAATTTCTCAAAACTCGTTCAAGAATGAAGATAAAATAAGCTTCAGTACAGCAAGCATTCCTAACGACAAGCCTCCTGGAGAAAAAATTCTCGGAGAAGCATCATTTAGAGCAATAAAGACTACTTCTTTCGCCCCAATAACTATTTCAGTAGAATTCAGCGACGGCACTACTAGCGAAGTAAAGAAATTCGCTCAAGTAACCGGCAAAAACGAGTTGTTAGTAGAATACTCTCCAGACGAATTAATCGTTGGATTGCCTGAAACTATTAAAATCAAAGTACGAGACAAACTACAAAGACCAGTTGAAGACGCTAGAGTAATAATATTCGAATGCGAGTCTACTCCCCTAAACAACCAAGAGCGAACATTGCTAGGCGACGGAGCAGTTGGAAACAACGGAGACTATAACGCTAGAACAGAAACACTCCAAACCGGTTCGTTAGGAATTAGAGTAGAAAAAGATGGCTACAAGCCGTTTGAAGCTTGTCCTGCTATTACTTCAAGTGCAGTAGACTTTATTACTGCAGACCCATCAAGCATGGAATTAAACAGCGACGGTAAAGAAGTAATTAGTAAGATAAGTGTTTCAAGCTTCTTGCCTCAAAGAATCCAAGTACGCACTACTTTACAATGTGGTACTACTAACTTCTTGACTAAGCCTGCTGCATTCAACTTGCAAGACACTCAAAACATTGAAGTAGTCTTAAAAGAAAAAACTAGTTTTGTCGGCGACTGCGTAGTAACGTTTACAGGCACTCTTGGAAAAACTAGTGCTTCAACAAGCGTTAACGTTAAAATAAACTCAGTCTTGCCAGCAGAACCATTACCAGCTTGTGAAGGAATTTCAGGCAACTTGCAAACTAGTTGCTTGACTCAAAACCAAGGAACTGCTAATTCATGCACGCCACGCACTGGACAATGCGATGCAGGATTAAGTTGTTTTGCTTGTGAAGTCGGAGAATCAACTATTCCTAGTTCAGTAGTGTTGAAAGTAAGCAACAACGAACAATGGACTAGCGAAACACTACAAGTAAACCTAGCTGAAGAACCTTCTTGCTCTATTCAATGGTTAAACCAATTCGACACTAACTTGCCTTACTACGACTTGCCTCCACAATCACCAGCACCAGCCCCTCAACAATCATTCTACTACGACGCCAACCAATACTCTCCACAAACAAACCCCTGGAGCAATCCTAACTACTTCAACTACCAACAACAATACCCACAAGTCAACCCTCAAGAATACGATCGTTGCTTAACTGAACCAAGCATAGCAAACACTGCTTACTGTCAACAATTACTCCGCCAATCCGGACAACAATACTTGCCACCATACTGCCAGCAATACACTAGAATCAACCCCCAAACAACTTACGGCTACTACAACTCATTGTATTACCAACCCGCCATTAATGCTCCATCCATTCCTCAAGGAGCTTGCGATTATCCACAAGTATGCGGAGACCCACAAGCTTGCTCATTCCTAGCCACTGGTTCATTCTACGGAGACAACACGGTCCCAATAGAATGCAGGTACCCAAGCGTTTGCCAAAACACTAACGCTTGCAGCTTGATTTCTTCAACTCCACAAGACCCAATATTGAAATACAAGCAATCCAGTTACCCAGTAAAAGTCGAAGTAACTCGATGCACTAAAACACTAATCGAAGTCACTGCTACATATACGGGCGACGATTACTTCAAGAACGGAGGCTTAGGCGGAACACAAAACGGTTACGTTTTAGTAACTTACTCAAAGAACTCTCAACCAGCTAGAGTCAGCGTGTTAGTAAACATTGCAGGCATTACACAAGAACAAACCAAGCCAGTTACTCCAACACAACCACAAACAAGCTTCCCAGTCATCAACATACCAGTCCAACCCAACATTCCACTAGAATGCCTACAACCACAACGATTACCAACAATCCCACAACAAGCACCACAAACAAGCGGCGAATACACTCTACCAACCAACATTAACTTGCTCTACAATGCTTACACCAAGAGCGTTTCATACTCTACCCCAATAAAATCACCAATAGGCGCAGCAAGCACTGTTACCGGAATAAACCAATTAAGCGGAATAACCGTGACAGAAAAAACATTAACTAAACTAAGCTTGACGACTACTAACTCAAAAGACGCATCAGGAGTATTAAGCGTGTCATGGCCAAACATTCAAAGCCAAAACTCAATCATAGAAGTACCAATCAACGTACAAGAAGACTCATTCACTCCGCAAGCAATCGCGTTCTTTACAGACAAAGACGTTGCAGCATTTGAACAAACAGAAATCCAACCAAGCAACTGCGACTTCAGCAAAGTAAAAAGCGGCGCCTCAATCAACTGCAAGGATGGATTGATTACTGCCACTCTCAAAAACAAAGCAAGCGACTTAGGATTCTTGACAGTAAAAGGATTTGACGACTTGTTAACAAGAGAAATACCAATATTCTTTGTCGAAAAACCAAGAATAATAGAAATCGACTCTAGCGAAGGATTGACCGCAACCAAATCAATTAACGCGAAGTACGCACCAGAATGCATTGAAGAAGGATTAAAAGAAGCTAAGTGCGATAAAAACTCGATTCAAATTGAAGCAGAAAAAGAATCAAAGAACCACATTGGATTCGTTACTTTAAGCTACAAATCTTCACCACGAACTAGCGAAACTGCACGAAATAGTCAAGTCATTGTTGCAGTAACTAACTTCCAAGACCACCCACAACTAGGCTTTGTTTACGCTACTGAAAACGACGATTCGTTCGAAACAACCTTGTACGTACACAAGCCAAGCAAGTTCACTATAACAAGCATTACTATCGACGGACAAGCCGTCGAACCAGACTCGGATAATTTAATCACCGTCTCGCTATCAAAGAACACTCCACACGAAGCAAAAATAACTTACTACGATGTCGGCCCAGCCACTAGCACGACTACTCAATCAATTAAAGTAACTGCTGAAAATAGCGCAGAATTGAAACCAGTCGGCTCACAAACTCCTCAACCTTCAACTACTCCACCAGCCGAACAACCAATCGAAAACCCAACTGGAAGCGGAAGTAGTTCTAGCGGAAACAATGGAGGAACAAACAATCAAGGAAGTGAAAGTCAAACGCCAAACGAACAATATGAAATAACGTTGACTAGCGCTGGATTAACGGGTAAGAAATTAGTAGTTAATTACGAATACGAAACACGCCTTAGTCAACCAAATTTATATATTAATGGAAAAGAGTTTGATAATTACGAGAGTCTAGACAGCGACGAAAAAGGCACACTAGTTTATAATTTGAAAAACTTAAACCAGCTTAACTCAGGAGATAAGATAAAAATCACTCAATTAATAAGAGGAGCGAATGGAAGAACAATAACCAGTAACGAAATACAAATAAGCGGCAAAGATCAAGTAACTGGAAATAGTTTAACCGCAAGCAAAACAATTAGTTTAAACAAAAATAGCGATATTGAATCGTTTACTATAGGGCGCGAAACTTACAAAATAGCTTACCGCGGAAATTACCCTATTCAATTCTGGACTAATTGGAATCCTAGATACTATGCTGATTTTTACAAGATTAGCGTCAACGCTCCATGGACTAACGGACACGACAAGCACTTAGATTGCTTCCCTGAATATATTAGAATATCCAGTTGTCCAAATTGCCCCGACATTCAAAGAATAGCAGGATTACCTGCAGGAATAGGAATAAGCGGAGCAACAGTTGTCGGCGCGTCAGCTGCATCCTCAGCCGCACCAGTAGCAATCTTGGGTACTTCTCTTTCAGCTAGTCCACCTGGATGGGTTGCTATAACTGCAGGAAGCATCATAGCAGGAGTAGGCGCTACTTGGCAGAATAGTTTTGACGCCATACTAGATAACGGAGCTATTGCTCAATGCCACCAAATTTGTGTTAAGAACTTAGGCACTACAGACAATGGACAAAGCACTAGTGCAATAATTGGTCCAAGAGGAACGTGTTAAAATGGTTATAAAAATAAACTTTGATTACTACCGCCAAAAAAGAAGACCTAATGGAGAAATAATTCACGAAAAACTCCCATCAAACCTACAGGGTTGGCAGCAAATTCATTCCATAATAGGCGAAACACGAGAACTCAGAGGAAATGAAAACAGGCGACGCCAAACAATTAGCGACGCTTTAGCAAGAATTGCTAACAACCCAACTCGACTAGAACAAGCAACGAGAGTACTCCTAGAAAACCATGGAATAGAACCAAGACTAGTAAACGAAAACTTGGAATTATTAAGAGATAGAACGCAAAGACAAAGATTTGCGGAAGCACTACAACACCCTGATGTAGTTGAAGCAATACTATCACAAACTACGGGCTCGCCAGTAAAATTTTATTCTCACTCACAAGAAAGAAGATATCCGCAAACCACGGGAGGAATAATTCATACGCGTTTAGAAGTCGCTGATGCTTTTGCAGACGCTTTAAGAGAAACTAATAATCAACAACCTCGAGAACCAATACGCACTATTGAAATCGAAACTAGCCCAACGGAACCGCCAGAAATAACTCCCGAATCAGACGATCTAAATACGACATTAAACACACAAAAAGCAGAAACCAAGAGAAACTATTACCAGACTTTATTACTTTTAAGGCAATTAAGAAAAGCAAACGAAAAAGCAACTGAAGAAAAAGATAAAAGAACAAACTTGGTTGATGACACTGAACAGCCTAGTTACTTGGATGAAAAACCAAGGCAGTTGTTAGATGATGCGGAAAGCGATGAAGAATACCAAAACAATTTACTCAAGGCAGCTAGACTTAGAAGGTTGAAAAACAAGCAAATTGGTAGGGAATTGGGTAAGAAAATTTATGATGCGAGAAAGCCGATTCTTCCTGAAGAAAAGCCAGAGCATTCAGCAATAAAAAAATACATGCCTCAAGAAACGTATTACACAATAATGGGAAAATTACGAGCGGGAATAGCATTAACTAGCGCAGAAAAGAAAGAAGTAGTTCAAGCAGGGCACATGCATTTTTCTGAAGGAAAAAGAAAAAGAATGCTTGATGAAGAAAAGTAAAATTGTTTATTAATTTGTTTCGACAGTTTTTATTTATTTTAAATTACAAGGGTGTTAGAAATGGTTGAACCAATTATTTTAGCAGGAAGCGTTGGAGCAGTCTTAGCATTAGATGCTTATGCTTATTTAGTTTACAGAAAAGCAAAGTCAAAGCATTCGTTGAACGCTAAACCAACTCCAGTGCAAGCGACTAACCAAGAAGTTCATGATTCAGTGCAGAGAATGGTTGAAACTATTAAGCAAACTGATTCGCCTCAAGAGACTATTACTTACTTAGGCAACGAACAAAACCAAATGCAAGAAACTATTATTGAAGAAGAAGGAGTACCTCCCGAAGCAATTATGGAAAAGCCTTTCGAGAATGCGTTTTTGGATGAAACAATTGTTAGCGAGGAAGAAACTAGTTTTGATGACGAATTGAATTCTTTCGGCGATCAAGACTTAGGCACTCCTACGGAAGTTGAAGCGGAAGTAGAAACTCAAGTAATGCATTCAATGGATAAAAACTTGAAGGAAGCCGATTTGGAAGAAATGCGCGACGAATTAAGCAAAATGAAGGAATTAATGCACGAGAAAGACAAGAAGATTGAAACCATGGCTAGAGAATTGCTTTCAGTCAAGAAGAAAATGGTTTCAAAAAAGAAAAAGAATTAAAAGAAAAAGTTTTTGATTAAACTCGCACAAAGTTCTAAACGAACTTTGGCGCACCAAAGTCCTATACGGACTTTGAGTGTTTTTTTCAAAAGTTTAGGTGATTTGTAAATGGAGAAGACTTTAGTTTTATTAAAACCAGACGCAGTACAACGAAGCTTGGTTGGCAAAATACTCAACCGCTTTGAAGAAAAAGGATTAAAGCTAGTCGGCGCCAAAATGATTGTTTTAACCAGCGAGTTGCTAGATGAACACTATGCACACCATAAAGAAAAACCATTCTTTTCTAGCTTGAAAAAATTCATGATTAGCGCGCCAGTATTCGCCTGCGTATTAGAAGGAGAAAACGCCGTGAACATTGTTAGGTTACTAGTTGGCGAAACCAACGGAGCAAAAGCAGCGCCAGGAACAGTCCGCGGAGACTATTCAATGGGAATGCAGAACTTGATTCACGCAAGCGACTCTATCGAGACAGCCGAGAAAGAAGTAAAGAGATTCTTCAAGAAAGAAGAATTAATCGAATGGACTCGCAGAAGTGATTCAGACGTTTATGGGGAATAAAATAAACTTTTAGAAAAAGTTTAATCAAACTGGAAACAAAAATGGTTTTGTCGAAGAACGAGATTTTGGATGAAATAAGCAAGAACAAGCTAGTTGAAGACTTTGTTGACTTAAAGGAACAATTGCAGCCAGCTAGTTTTGACTTGACTCTTGCTAAAGTTTACGAGTTCGACAGCAAAGGCGCTTTAGATTTTGATAATTCTGAAAGAAAGATTTGCGACGTTCGAGAAATAAGCTTCAACCAAGAAGGATGGGTTGACTTGAAGCCTGGTTCTTACAAGGCTAGGTTTAATGAAACCATTCGCTTGCCTTCTTCACTAGCTGGAATAACTGTTTCTCGAAGTTCTCTAGCCAGAAACGGGTGTATGGTGCATACTGGTTTTTGGGATCCGGGTTATTCCGGAAAAGGAGAATGCGTCATCGTCATAGGGGACCGTGGGCTAAAATTAAAGAAGAACGCGAAGATTGCTCAAATGATTTTCTTCAAGCTATCAACCGAAGCAACTGACTTGTATTCAGGAATGCATCAAAACGCTCACTTATAGAAACGGCTATTAACTATTTTTTAAAAGATAATTTTACCAGAAACGAATTTTAGAGGACTTACAAATGTTACGCCAACCGATTGTTACTGTAATGGGTCACGTCGACCACGGAAAAACTAGCTTGCTAGACGCTATTCGTCAAACTACTGTTACAAAGCGTGAGGCAGGAGGAATTACTCAACACACTGGCGCAAGCGAAGTACCTTTGGAAGTAATTAGACAACAATCATGCGGCTTGCTTGAGAAAAACAAGATTGCACTCACTATACCCGGATTATTATTCATAGATACGCCAGGACATGAAGCGTTTACTAATTTAAGGAAGCGTGGAGGAAGCATTGCAGATATTGCTATACTAGTAATTGATGTTACTAAAGGAATTGAAGCGCAAACAATTGAAGCCATTGAAATCTTG
>JABWCK010000007.1 GCA_013360305.1 Microcaldota archaeon | reverse complement strand
GAAGAGAAAATTGCTCAACTAGTGCCAGGAAACTCGTTAGTTGAATAAAACGGATAGTTTTTTAAAAATTGACGCTTATTTGTATATTAGTTGCACAATTAGTTACCTTTTTCTTGCTTGAATTGCTTCACTTTAATTAGTGTATACGGTGTTTAAGAAAAATGGATGAACTTGATTTGAAAGTGGCTGAAGCAACCCAGTTGGATTATGGTAAAAGGATTGTTAGGATTGATTCGCAGGCTCGAAACATTTTAGGCTTGCAGACTGGTGACATTGTTGAAGTTAGTGGAAAGAAGAGTACTGCTGCTATTGTATTGCCTGCTCATCCTCAAGATGAGGGTTTGAATATTATTCGCATGGACGGAATACTTCGTCAAAACGCTTCAGTTGGTTTAGGCGACCGAGTGAAAGTAAAAAAAGCCAGCATTAAGGACGCTAAAAAGATAGTTCTAGCGCCAAACCAACCTACGCGTTATGCTCCTGGTTTTTCTGAATACGTTAAGAAAAACTTAGTCGGAAAACCATTAGCTCGAGGAGATTCTTTGCTAGTGAGTGTTTTTGGCACTAGTTTTCCTTTTGCAGTAGCGCAAACTAACCCTGCTGGTTTAGTGCTGGTTTCTAACGACACTCAAGTAGTATTGAATGAAGAACCTTTGAAGGAGTTAGGCAGGATTTCGACTATTTCTTATGAAGACGTCGGCGGCTTGAAGGAAGAAGTAAAGAAAATTCGCGAAATGGTCGAGTTGCCAATGCGTCATCCTGAATTATTCGAGAGGTTAGGAATAGAACCGCCTAAGGGTGTATTGATTTACGGCACTCCTGGTACTGGAAAAACTTTGTTAGCAAAAGCCGTCGCTAACGAAAGCGAGGCTCACTTCATAACAATAAATGGTCCCGAGATTGTAAGCAAGTTTGTCGGCGAAGCGGAGGAAAAACTGCGAAACATTTTCCAAGAGGCTGAAGATAATGCTCCGGCTATTATTTTCATTGACGAGTTGGATTCAATTGCTCCAAAACGCGAGGAAGTAATGGGCGAAGTCGAGAAGCGAATTGTTTCGCAATTGCTGACGATAATGGATGGCTTGAAAAGCAGGGGTCAAGTCGTAGTCATTGGAGCAACAAACCGCCCTAATAGTATTGACCCAGCGTTGAGAAGGCCGGGTCGTTTTGATCGAGAAATTGAAATCGGCGTTCCAGACAAGCGAAGCAGGAAAGAAATCTTGCAAATCCACACGCGAGGAATGCCTTTGTGGGATTTTGACAGTCGAATTTATGCTGAGAATATTCGACAATTATTAATTGCTGAATTAAATCCCGAACTTATGGAAAGACAAATTAAACGCGAATTAACTACTAGAGAAAAACAATTAACTTCGATTATAGAAGATATCGCTTCAGCTAAACGTCAAGAAGAAGAACTATCTCAAGAATTAACTTTGACTAAAACTAAAATTGTTCAAGCTTCTACGCATGATTCTTCTACTTTGTTTAGGTTAAAGTCTCTAGTTGAAACCTTGATGGGGAAAAAATCAGAAGTTACTGAAAAATTAGATAAACTTGAAAAAGAGAAAGTTCGAGTCAAAAAAATAATTGCCGAATCAGAGCTAGATAAAGTTTCTTTGATTAATGCGGTTAACAAACTAAACAAAGAACTGGTTTCTTTTGAGTCTCATAAAAGTATAATTGATGCCTTAGAAAAAGCAATCAAAAAATCTCTTGAAACTGATGATGTACTTAAACAGAGACAAAATGATGTTCGAATACATTTAATAAAAATAACTAAGGAACTTGAAGATTCTCGTTTGAGTTCTTTAATTAATTCTGCTCTAGAACTTCAAATATCAGGCAGAAAACTAATTACTGATGAACGTCTACTTCAAATTCAAAAAGATACTGCAGATAAATCTGTTTTTAAGATGATTGAAGGTCTTGCTGACATCACTCATGGTTTTGTTGGTGCTGACTTGCAGAGTTTAGGCAAGGAAGCAGCTATGAAGTCTTTAAGAAGAATACTTCCCGAACTTAATTTAACTGAACTACATGAAGAGATTCCTCAAGAAATTCTGAATAATTTGAAAGTAGTTAGAGCTGATTTTGATGATGCGTTGAAAGAAATTCGTCCTTCTGCGTTGAGGGAAGTATTTATTGAAGTTCCTAACGTCAAGTGGTCTCAAATCGGGGGCTTGGAAGGCGTTAAAATGGAATTAAAAGAAGCAGTTGAATTGCCTTTAAAGAATCCTGAAGTATTCACTAAAATCGGCATTCGACCAGTTAAAGGAATATTGTTATTCGGTCCACCCGGAACAGGAAAAACCTTGTTAGCAAAGGCAGTTGCGACTGAAAGCGAAGCTAACTTTATTACCGTCCGCGGGCCGGAGTTGTTAAGCAAGTGGGTCGGAGAATCAGAAAAAGGAGTGCGCGAAATATTTAGAAAAGCAAGAACTGCTAGTCCGTGCATTATTTTCTTTGATGAAATAGATGCTATTGCTCCTGCAAGAAGAGGAGATGACAGCAGCCACGTCATTGAAGGAGTGGTTAATACTTTACTCGCTGAAATGGATGGATTGCAGTCAATGAAGGACGTAGTAGTAATTGCTACGACTAATCGTGTCGATATTATTGATCCTGCGGTTACTCGTCCTGGTCGTTTTGACAAATTACTTGAAGTGCCTTTACCTGACGTTCAATCAAGAGAACAAATTCTTTCCGTGCATACTGGAAAAATGCCTTTAGACAAGAACGTCAACTTGAGGGATTTAGCTAAGTTGACTGAAGGCTACAGTGGAGCAGACTTGGAAGCTCTTTGCAGGGAAGCAGGAATGAATGCATTGCGTGAAAACTTGAGGGCAAAAATAGTTTCAGAAAAACACTTCACTGCTGCTTTAGGCGCGATTCGTCCATCACTAGTAATAAAACCAAGAGAAAAAGTAACAGGATACGGTTGAAAAAAATGAATTTATTATTCACTGGGAAAATCTTGCTAGTGTTCATAGCTACAGCTTTGTTGTTGTATGGGTTTAGTCCAGTGTTTAATTCTGCTTTAGGGTTAGAAACTAGTTTATTATCTGAAGCTTGGAAGTTGATTGCGCTAGCATTAGCGGGTGCTATAATCTCTGGCTTTGCTTATCCTTTAGTTAGGGGAATAAAGAAGGGAGACGTGCTTCTTGCTTCTGTTAAGCGAACTCAAAATGATCAAGCAACTATATCTCAAGACTTTATTCCTGTAGTCGCGTTAGAACAAGGCCGCAAGGGTTCGAAGATTAAAATAGTTTTTCAAAACGGCTTGCGCGGAGAGGGCGTAATAACCGATTACGCTGGAACTATTTCTCCGCCAACGTTGAGATTAACTGAAACTGAAGGCGTATTCAAGAGTTGAATTTTAAACTAGACTTCAAAGAAGTAATACACATTTTGGGTTCAGTATTAATCGTGTCCCTAGCGTTTACTTTGTTTCCTGTTGGGTCGTTTACTTTAAACCAGTTTTGGATAGTTCTAGCGACTTTAGGCATTGGCTTCGTTTTGCATGAGTTAGCTCACAAGTTTGTTGCTTTAAGGTACGGAGCTCAAGCAAGGTATGAAGCTTGGACTACGGGTTTAGTGTTTGCTTTATTCTTGTCTTTTATTACAGAAGGATCGATTATTTTCGCTGCGCCTGGAGCAGTAAAAATATCCGGAAAACTATCTAGAGAACAATACGGCAAAACAGCGTTAGCTGGGCCATTAACTAATTTGTTGTTGGCGTTAGGATTCTTGATTTCGTACTATTTTGGCTTCTTTAAAGATGTTGCTTTAACGGGTGTTTACGTTAATTCGTTTTTAGGCGCGTTCAACATGCTTCCGTTCGGTATTTTTGACGGCGCTAAAGTAATGGCTTGGGATAAGCGAGTCTGGCTAGCTTTCTTTTTGATATTCGTAGCTTCATTACTACTAATGTTTTGACGAAAAACCGTCGTTTTCACTGTTTTTTTCTGCAAAAACTATTTCTATAGCGTGCACTCACTTTTATTTCTAGGTGGGGAATTAAATGGGTTGGATTGATGACGAAAGCGGCCAAGTGTCTGCTGAATTGTTAGTGCTAGTAGCTGCAATAATCGCGGTAGCTTTAGTTTTAGTATCTCAACTGCAGAATACTGCTTTGAAGGGAAAAAAAGCAGTAAGTGAAGCAAGCGAGAAAGTGTTTAAAGAAATTTCAGATATTAAATGAAAGCCCAAGTATTACTCGAATACTTAATGCTTTTTGCCGCATTGCTTTCAGTTTTAGCTCTAATTATTCCATCGTATAATTCGATTTTGAACAAAAGTATTGAAGTCAAAAAAACGCAATCCTTTCAATCATTTGATTATTTTTTCAATTCGTTTTTATCTTACTGCAAGAAAGCGGGGTTTGTTAGTAAGGAAATAATTTTTCCTAAAAATTATTCTTTCCCTGACGCGTCTTATGAGGGAGTTTTTGAAGGAAAGATGACAGTTTACTGCGTTTTCGAACGAGGAGAGTTAATCGTTAAAGCCAACTGAGAATACTACTTGAAAAAATTCTTTATCGTAGAACGCTTTTTTGGAGGCGTATAATAAAGTTGTTTTATCGCAGTTTGTTTTTACTTCTCTTCCGCGAGCGCTTATTTTAAAACAGTAATTAGTTTCTTCAGCGAATTCATTCGTTTTTTCTTGTAAGAAAGACTCGTCGAATTGAATTATTGCGTCATGCATTTCTGGGTCTTTAAAACCAGCTTCGGCAAAGTCTAAAGCCAACAATTTGGCGTACGCGTTGGAATAGTTTTCAGAGTATTGGAATGAAATGCTCACTGCAATAACTACTAGCAATAATGCGTACATTGATTCTAGCAGCAGTAATTGCCCTTTCAAGCGCATACTATTCGAACCTCGTTTTTTATTACTGCAATACGCTTCAAGCAATTGCTTGAACCAAACGCGTTGGCTTCAATAGCGTTGTTGCTTTCGATTATTCTTTGCGCAAACTCGTTTTCCAGTTGAATGTTTTCGGTTGTTAAGTAATATTTTTCTATCACTAGCGCAGTGCCTAGTGCTATTGTGATTATTATTGTTGCACCGCAGATTAATGCTTCAATCGAGTAATTCATTAAAACACTTCGTCTTTGTTTCCAGTATTGAGTTGTTCTCGTAGAATTCTTGTTCTATGCAAAGCGTTTTTGGAACAATTATTTTAGAATACTGAGTTTTTTCAGTTTGAATCATTATTGAAGTAATAGTCAACAATACTGCTAAAACAATCATTAATTCTATTGAATTCATTTGAATCCTTCCCCGAAAAAGAAAACGCTTGAAACATTGTTTGCGTAATAACTAGCTCCTAAGCCTATTCTGCCGGTTATTTTTTCTATAGTGTTAGCTTGCCCGTTTCTTGAAATAATTGCTTTCTCTGAATCAAACCACAATACTCCTTCGCTCGCTAAAACAATGCTTCCTAGGTAATTATTAGTTTTCTTGTCAAAATCGAAACAAGTATCGCACTTTACTGGTTTTTTCTCCTGGCTTATTTGCAGGAGTAGTTCTTTTTCTTGCGTTTCGCTTAAGGAACCAAACCAAAAATCTATTTTTCCGTCTTCCAGCGACTCGATTTGTTGTAGTTGCAGTGATGCTTGTCTTACTTTGTTTTCGCTTTTAGTTGACAACGCTTGCGAGAACGATTGCATTGCTAGTGACTCGTATTCTTTTTTTTCTAGTAGTGCTAGAATGTTTTGGCTTTGTCGGTGTGCTTCTTTGTTTGCAGTAAAACCAATGCTGTAAACCGCTACGCTGGCGGTAAGCATTACTAAACCGGCTATTATTGAAAATAATCCCTTCACGATAGTAGTTTAAATAAATCGGTCGAGTAATAAACTTTATGCGAGTATTGCAAATTCTGGTAGTATTGTTGATTATTAGTCAAGTTGCTTGGGCTTATCAAGATTATTCGTTGTCGATAAAAACAATCGTCGACAAGGAGGGTAATGCTCACATTATTCAAAAAACCGTGTTGTTTTTAGAGAATGACAACGAGAGAAAGACTTTTGATTTTTACTTTAACAGCGCTCAGTTTACTTTGCTTGAATGGCAGCGTTTTTCCAAGACTATTAATTACTACTTCAAAGGCGGAGTGTCTAATTTGACTATTCTAGCCGCTTTAGAGCCTAATGTCGGGTTTAATGCAGTAAGCGTTGTTTTGGAATACAATGTAGATAGTTTAATGATTTCTAAACCAACTGGTCCAAGGAGTTCGACTTTTGTTTTAGACACTAGCCGTATTGCTTTAGCTAATGAAAATGGCGAATTCGGTTTAGGGAACAAAGTGGACTTGATTATTTCGCTTCCAGCTAATTCTTTTAACGTAAAGCCTGTTCCTCAACCAACTCTGCGTGAAGGCAGCGAGTTAACCTGGAAGGGTCCGTTGAAGGGTCGTTTTTCGTTGTCTTATGAAGTAGAAAAACCATTAGGGGAAGAAGTGAGCGAGTTTTTTGTTAATTTGCAAAAGGATGCTGCTAATTTTTACTTGCTAGCTCTTGGTTTTGCGCTTGTTGGTTTTCTTGTTTTTAAGTACTTCGAGACTAGGCGTTATTAGCTTAGCTTCGTCTTCATCTAAACCATAGTAAGCCGCTGCTTCTTGTGTTATTCCAGTCAATCGGCTGGTAGCTATTCCTATTCTAGTTGACGAGTGGGTTTTTGCGCTTACTTTTTTGCCGATGCTTTTCAACAAGGCGCGGTTTTTCTTGCTTTCTCCAAGTTTCTTTATTATTGAAGGAAACTGGTATCGAGTGAATTTAGCGTATTTTTGTTTTTTAGATATTGCTACTCCTCCTAACGCTAGTGGCTTCAAGTAACGCATTAACGTATAGTATTGCCTGTTGAATATTCTTCCTTTGAAAACGCTTGATTTAGACAACCAATCAAATGCTTTAGCTACTTCTTCCGGTGACTCGTATTCTGCTGGAATGTTTTCTTCAACCCAAGCAACAAACAAGTCGTAATCAATCGAGTCGTTCACAGTCATAGCATCATCAAAACCGTGCTTGAATACTTTCAACAATTCCTTAAACACGTCTGATTCTCTTTCTCGTTGACCGAAGGACTCGTTTTCCAAGTCAATCAACGCGCTTCGCACATCTCCGTTGCTTGATTCAATAATGAATGGAATGTTTTCTTTGTTGAAGTTTTTTTCATCAGCTTGCTTTTCAAGAAAAGACTTCAAGCTTCTTGAATTAATTTTCTTCAACTCTATCTTCAAGCAATAATTCCTTACTTCCGCAAACACTTGATCCCATAAACTGATTCCAGTCAAAATCAACGGGTGTTCTATAGACTCAAAGTATTTTTTTATTTTTGTAACATCTCTCTTGGAGTACATGGCGTCAACGTCTTCAATAACAAAAATTGATTGAGTGCCTAGCAAAGTCTTGCCTGGCTGGGTTAAGGGTTTTAGTTTTTTTTCATCACTCAAGTCTTCCCTGTAAATTTCGACTTTGTTCCAGCCCATTTTTTCTATTAACGCGTTGATTATTGCTGTTTTTCCTACTCCGACTGGTCCTACGATTAGTAATGGCTTGTTTTTCTTGCCTCGATCCCAGTCTAGCGCCCATTTTAGTATTTCGTCTTTAGCTTCTTCATTGCCGAGTACTTGTTCGTAATTCACTTCTAAAACCTTTAATTAATAGTGAAGATTAATTTTAATTAATGAATCGACGAGGCCAAGGCGCTTTTGAATACGTATTACTTTTAGGAGGAGTGTTGCTAGTCGTGGCAGTGTTTATTTATACTCTTCAAGGAGGCTTCGCAGGAGTTGAAGACCAAGTAAAGCAAAACCAGCAATTAATTTTTCAACCCAACTTGCTAGCTCCGTTGTTTGAAGATGATTTTTCTTCAGGTTTAACCAAATGGACTAATTATGGCGGCAGCGATTGGGGGATAGTAGCCGACGATTTGGTTGCTACTAAAACAATTGGTTCTGGCTTGATTGAACCGGGCGTAGTAGTCGAAAACTCGTGGGTTGATTATTCTTTAAGCGTTAGAGTAAGCGCTGTTTCAGGCGACTTGAAAGCGCCGGTATTGTTAACTCGTTATCGCGATGCTGGTAATTTTTACGCTATTCAATTAAGCGATGACTACGTAGTTTTCCGTCCAAAAATCAACGGCGTGTTGAGTGGAAGCATTCACCAAGAATTCGTTTCCAACGGTTTTCCTGTTGCGGGAAATACTTACTTAGTTAAAGTAATTGCTGCTGGAGATAATTTGAAAGTCTTTATTGATGACAAGTTGTCTTTCGATTACAATGTTCCTGTTCAATACCAAATTAATTCAGGCGGCATTGGCTTGAGTCATTTGAAAACTAATAATTTGAACGTTGTTTTTGATGACGTAGTCGTACTGAAAGAAAAACCACCAGTTTCAACTCCAACACCTTCTATAACTCCGACTGCCACGTCTACTCCTGTTCCTACCACTACTCCTTCTCCAACTCCTTCAGGAAAGCCTACTGCTACTCCAAAGCCTCCTGTAGTAAAATCAATTACTGCTACTCCAAAGCCTGCTTTGATTGGTGATAGTGTTGAATACTCTGCAGTATGGACTAACCCCTCAACTAATGGAGTATTGCTAAAATTATGTAGTTCTATAGATTTCAATTCTGGTTCGTGCACGGAAAAAGAATTATGCAATGCAAAATCAACTGAATCTCCTGCTAGTTGCAAAGCAATTGCTTCTGAAGTGGGTTCATTCAAGTACTATGCTTACGCTTGTGATTCGGTTGACGTAACCCGTTGTTCTGTTGGCAAAGCAATTTCGTTGACTGTAAAAGACTTCAAGCCACCAACGATTTCCTCAATCATTTACGCGCCTAAACCCGCGTCTGCAGGAAAGCCCATTCAATATTCTATTACTTGGACTAACCCTTCTGGAGAAGGAGTATTGTTCAAATTGTGTTCGACTAACTCGATTGATTTGGGAGAATGCGTTGACTCGCAAATTTGTGCTTCTTCATCTGTTGAATCGCCTACTATCTGCGACTCGACTGCTCCAGCTAAAGGTAGTTACAAGTACTATGCTTTTGCTTGTGATTCAATATCTAAAAAGTGTTCGCCAGCTAAAGCAATCTCAATAAGCGTAAAATAAGCTTATTTTAGTTTCACTATGGTGGTTCGTCCTTTGCCTTTAGTGGTTTCCGTGCGCGTGATTAATCCTTTCGCTTCTAGTAAGCGTAAATAATTTCGCCCAGCTCGCTCGCCTAGGCTAATGCTGGCGTATACTTCTCCAGCGCTTGCTTCTTTGTCTTTCAAAAAGTCAAGGATTTGTTTTTCCACACTATTCAAGTTAACTAGCTTCTTGTCTTTTGAAGGATTTGACGTATTGTCAATTGCTTGCCTCGCGTCAACTTCGTCGACTTTTTGAGAACCACGCTTGTCGGCGTTTCGACCGCTGTCTAACAATAACGATATAGCTAAACGCGCGTCTCCGTTGTTTTTGGCAGCAAAAGCAGTACACAACGCAATAGCTTCCTCGCTGCAAGCATTAGTTTTGAAAGCTATTTTTGCTCTTTCTCGAAGAATTTCTTTTAATTCTTTAGGAGAATACTTTTTGTACTCGATTGACAAAGCGTTTAGCGAACTCCTAATCCGGTCGTCTAGTTTAGTTAAAAACTCGGAATTATTTGTTGCTAGGATTAATGCTTTGAACGCATTGCTTCTTGACAATTCATACAACGCGTTTTCTTCTCCTTTGAATGCTAACCTATCAACTTCGTCTAGGAAGACGACTGTTTTCTTCTTGCTTAATTCTTCTTCTACTCGTGCAAAGACTTCGTCGCTTGCTAAGCCGCGTCGAGGCATTCCGATGCCTGCTTGTTGTGCTAGTTCTGAAAGCACTGCCGCGTGAGTGTAATTATTCCAGCAATTCACTTTAAAGCAAGCCACGCTTTGTGAATAATCTTTCAATTCTTGCATTACTTTCTCAGCGCTAGTAGTTTTTCCAGTGCCTGGCACGCCGTGCAAGAACACTGCTCGCGCTTTGCTTCCTTTCAATACTGGCTGTAAAGCGAAGGCTATTTCTTTTAATTCTGTTTCTCGGCCAGCCAAGTTTTCTGGAATAAAATCCGGAGTCAAGGCTAGCTCGTTCTTGAAAACACTATCCTTGCTTAAATCGTCAAAAAGTCCCATTAATAAAATAACACTAGCACTCAAGTTAAAATTATTGTATTGGCCGATTTTTTGATGCAACTTTTTCTAAAAGTTGCTTTTACATTGCTCTTAGTGTCTTGATTCGTTCTTCGATTGGTGGGTGAGTAGCAAACAATCCGTCTAGTGCGGACTTGGTTGGGTCTGCAAAGAATAAGTGTGATACTGCTTCGCTGACTTTCATGTCTCCTTTGTTGTTGTTCTTGATTTTTTCTAACGCAGAAGCCAATCCTTCGGGGTATCTAGTCAATCGCACTCCGGATGCGTCGGCGAGTGATTCTCGCTTGCGCGAAATACTTGCTTGAACAATGCGCACTAGTATTGGAGCTATTATTGCGAGAATTATTCCAATAATCAGTATTACTGCGATTCCGCTTCCTTTCCTGTCGTCGCCGCCTCTGAAGAACTGCATTCTTATGAAAAAGTGGCTTAGTATAGCAATCAATCCAACCATTACTGCTACTATTGTTCCGTAGCGAACATCGTAATTAGACACATGAGACAACTCGTGGGCTATTACTCCTTCTAGTTCATCGCGGGTTAATTTGTTTAGCAAGCCAGTAGTGATAGCGACGCTGGCGTGCTTGGGATCGCGTCCGGTAGCGAAGGCGTTCATTTCATTTTCGTCAATAACGTAAGTCTTTGGGACGGGAATTCTAGCAACTAACGCCAAGTTTTCTACGATGTTTTTGTATTGTAATTCTTTCACGTTGTTTTCGTTTACGGGTCTCGCTTTAGTGTCGGCTAAGACGATTTTGTCTCCGTAATAATACGTTCCTAGGGAATATGCAATGATGAATACTCCGCCTATTAGTAGTACTCCGAAACCGTATAGCAAGGAAAAAACGTATACTAGCGCAAACAAGAATGCTATTACTATTCCTACTAGCAACCATGACTTGGTTTTGTTGCGGCTTATTTCCTTGTAAAAATCAGTTCTGAGTTCTTTTTCCATCATCGATCATTTTTATAATTATTAAAAATAAGTAGGAAGGGGTAAGTCGACCAGATAGGGGCATAGCCCCTAAGTGGGCGTTTATTCTTCTAGTAACTTGGCTGCGTCAATTCCTTTGCGGGATTTTTCGTCAGCTTCGTAGTAAGGCCACTTGTTTCTAGAATAACCAAGCATTCCTGCAAATACGTTTCCAGGAAACATGGTGACTGCGTTAATGTAGTCTTTCACGGTGTATGAATATCTTTGGCGACCGTACTTGATTTTGTCTTCAATGCTGGATAATTGTTCCATTACGGTTTGCATGTTTTCGTTTGAACGCATTTGTGGGTAAGCTTCAGCTCGAGCGTTGAAGTTCAACAACATTGCTCCCAAAGCTTCGTTTGCTTTGATTTTTTCAGGAACAGTCTTAGCCTTCATGGCGCCTTCCCTGGCTTGTGCTAATCCCGTAAACAAGTCTGTTTCTTGCTTCATGATGCGTTTAGCCATTGCAATCAAGTTAGGGATAGTATCCAATCTTTGTTGCAGTAATGGGTCGATTAACTTCCAATCTGCTTCTGCTTGGTTGCTTAAGCCAACGAACTTGTTGTAATAGTAAACAAACAATAATACGATTAATCCAATTAACCCGAGTGCTATCCATTCAATCATATTTCAATCACCAAAAAACTTGAATAAAACTATATTCTTTCTCTTCGTTTTTTAAGCTACGTTTTTCATTATTTTCTAGTGTTAAAGGATTGGTGGAAGTTGTTTCGCGCTGAACACGCGTTAATGGTTTTCATAGCAATATTATTGACTGAACTAGTCGTAGCAGGAGAACTAACTACTTCTAGCGTGCTAGCCGCTTT
The DNA here is from genome assembly GCA_013360305.1 of Microcaldota archaeon. GTDB lineage: Archaea > Micrarchaeota > Micrarchaeia > Norongarragalinales > Norongarragalinaceae > JABWCK01. The sequence continues at coordinate 11,966 of JABWCK010000007.1, read as the reverse complement.
AGGCCCTGTATTCGTGACGCTGGGAGCGTTTGCGTTCAATGATTATTCTGGTTTTAAGAGCGACTCTGCATTAAAAAGAATTGATCGACCAATAGTTGCTGGAAAAATTTCTAGAAAACAAGCACTCGGTGCTTCGCTAATATTATTCGCTTTAGGAAACGCTTTAGCGTTGTTGTTTGCTCCGTTAATTGGGTTTTTGATAGTAGTCTTTTTTGCTGTTTTCTCAGTATTGTATGACTTGTATTTGAAGAAGCTTCCTTTGATTGGAAACGTTTTTGTCGCTTCAACTTACTCAGCTAGTTATTTTTATGGAAATATTATTGTTTCAAACGAGTTGAATTTCTTCGTGATAGTATTCATAACCATGGCGTTCTTTTCTGGGTTGGGTAGAGAATTCATTATCACGCTTCGAGATGTTGAGGGAGACAAGAAAACTGGAGCTAAAACGTTACCAATGATTCTAGGAAGCAAGAAAACCATTACTCTAGCTTCGATGTTAATTTACTTGGGTGTTGTAGCCAGCATGCTTCCTTTAATTAAATCGTTTTACTTGCCTTACTTGGTTTTAATTGGTTTGGCAGACGCGATCTGGCTTGGATTAACGTTGTTGTTATTCGTCAAAGTCACGCCTCTTTCATTAAAGAAAGCTAGAAACTATTCCTTATACGCCATGGGTTTTGGCTTGCTTGCGCTAGCGTCGTTGGTTTTTGCATGAAAATTTCAAGCAACGTATTCAAGATCGAGTTAAGGGAGCAATTTTCTTGCAATGTTTTTTACTTGCCTGAATTGAATGCTTTAATCGATGCTGGCTTGTCTTCAAAACAAGAACTAGAATCAGAATTAAAACTAGCCGGCGCCAGTCTGGATAGTATCGAAAAAGTTTTTTTGACTCATGCGCATTTTGACCACGCTTTTAATTTAAAGTATTTGCCGAATGTTGAATTGTACGCTCACGAACTAGCTATAGCTAAATTAAAGCATGATGACGATTCGACTTTTTTTAAAGAAACCACTGGCGAAAAGCCTCTTTTACCAAACAAAATCGTTTCATTCAAAGGCGGAGAGGTTTTTGGCGAAGTAAAAACTTTTTTTACGCCCGGCCATTGCGAGGAAGCTAGTTGTTTCTTGTATGAAGACTATTTTTTTGCTGGAGACACTATTTTCGTAAACGGATTGCCTAGGATATTCATGCAGGGCGGCAAGGAATTACTATCTGAAAGCTATGCTTCGCTGGATAAAGTTAATGCTAAAACCGTTTGTTGCGGACACAACCAGGAAGGAGAATTCAAAAAAGAGTTGGAAAGAAGTAGGAGTGAACTAGAGTACTTCTAGTTTTCCGAATTTTCCTAGAGTTAGTTGAGGCTTGTTTTGCCAAGTGTTTACGTAACCGTTAGTAATCTTGACTTTAGCGCCTTCGCTTACTTTGTCAATGTTTTCATTCCACAATACTAGTGTTATAGTTCCAGAATCATCGCTTAAAGTAACGTTTGCTACTCTTAATTTTCGGCCCATTTTGTCTATTTCGCGAGGAGCCTCGACTGCTGTAACTTCTACTTCTAATTCTACATTCCCCATCTCAGGTTGTAAATCGCTTATCTTCACTTAAAACCACCTTTTTTTCCAAAAAATAGGAGAAAATAAAAGAATCTCAAGTAAAATAAACCTTTTCACTGCAATAAATACGCATGAATTTACACTCGCAAAGACTCAAAAAACTACAATCCACTTTAAAACAACCCGTCTTGCTAGCTTCGCTCGAAGCCTTTTCGCCAAACTTGTATTACTACTCCGGAGTACAAGAAACGCCTGCAGTAGCGTTGATTACTAAAAACCATGCTTTCTTGTATTCTTGGCATGAAGCTGAAGGGTTTGAGAATTATTCCTTGAAAGGTTTTCGCAAAAACTTTTTTGAATTATTAGAAAAACAAAAAATCAACAAGCTAAGCATTGATGAAAAGAGCGACGCTGTAAGATTTGTTTTTAAATTATTAGCGAAAAAAATAAAACTCTCACCTGCATCTGAAGGATTATCTGCGCCACGAGAAATCAAGTCTGGACACGAGATTAGTTTAATGAAGAAGGCTCAGGACTTGACTAAGAAAATCGTCGCCGAATGCAGTAAGTCCGGGACAGAGAATAGTTTTGCTGGATTAATGGAGTTTAAAGCGAGAAAAACTGGTTTTGCTTTAAACGCTTTCCCTCCAATAGTAGCAGTAAACGAAAACGCGGCTATACCGCATCATTCTCCTACTAACAAGAAAATTAATTCCCGTGACTTGTTGCTAGTAGATTGTGGTTTGACTAATGAAAAATACTGCGCTGATTATACTACTACTTTCTACGAAGGCAAAAATAAAGTTTGGAAAGACGCTTGCGTTGCGGTTAGCGAGGCATTAAAGGCTTCAGCAAAGAAAGTACGCCCTGGCGTCAAAGGAAAGGTTCTCACTAATGCTTCTTTGAAGGTTTTAAGCGAGTATGGTTTCAAGCAAAATACTTTCAAAGACATTGGCTTGAGCTTGGGCCACCAACTAGGTTTGGAAGTTCATGAAGGAAGCAAGCCTTTTGATGAATTGACTTTAAAGAAAGGAATGGCTATTACTATAGAGCCTGGCTTGTATTTCAAAAAAGAGTTTGGAGTGCGTTTTGAAGACGTGTTTTTCGTGAAATAAAAATGTGGAAGACTAGAAACAAGCGACCGGAAGACTTATTCAAAACTAGTAAAGAGTTTTATGCTAGTGAGGAAGCTAAATCTTATTCTTCGTCAATTAGAAAAACTCAAGAACAACTAACACTGCGCGCGTTAGAGTTGCTGGCCCTTCCATTACCAGCTCGCGTGTTGGATGCTGGCTGTGGGAATGGTTTTTCTACTAAAATCATTAAAGACGTCGGCTACAACGTAGTCGGCATAGACTCAAGCCAGGAAATGCTTGACAAGAAAATAGACAAGTCTCTCGAATTAAAGCTAGCGGATTTTTCTTACCGTATTCCTTTTCCCTTTCGTTCATTCGATGGAGTAGTATCGATATCTGCTTTGCAATGGGTTTCTCAAAACGGCTTTTTGACTACTCGCAGTGCAGAAGAATTTTACCGCATTTTGAGAAAAGGCGGTCGTGGAGTAATTCAGTTCTATCCAAAAACCGAGGAAGAATTCATTACTGTAGGCAAGGAATTCAAGAGAGTCGGATTCAAAGTAACGCTAGTAACAGACGAACCAAAGAACCCCAAAAAAAGAAAGTTATTTCTAGTACTAGAAAAAACTAGTTGAAGTGATTTTATGCCAAAAAATTTTTTGTTGAGCCCTTCTGAACTCAAATTGCTTAGGAAAACTTTAGACAGACATGAACGACCCCGAGAATCGGATCCGTACCATCGGCTTTACTTTCGTCCTTCTTATCACGGCGTTTCTGCTACTCGTGAGCAAGTAAAACAATCTACCCAGGAAAGCCAGGCGTTGCATAGTTTGCTCGACTCCCTGCCAAAAAAAGGTTTTAGACTAATAAAAACTTCAAAAGGAAATAGTTATTACTCAAACGGTTTTGTAATAGTTAAAACCTTAGACAAGCACGTAGTGCTTAAATTTCATCAATCTGATAAAGAACTAGTTGATAGGTTAACTGGAAAAAATCAAGTGCGGCGAACGAACCAAGAAACTATGCCTGTTTTCTTAACCGTACAATCTTGCCTTATTCAACACTATTTTACTACGCGGGTAAAAACGTACATCCTCGACAAACCAGTGAAGAATTTCAACTATTTAAAGACTGCTTTATCTCATAGAATACAAGGTCTGTCGACCTAGTGTTAATATCTATTAATGAGTTTCATTAGGAACGAATAATCGTTGCCAAGATGTAACGTGACCTCGTTTTGGAAATACTAGTGTTCGTACTTCCAAGCTGCGGCCGCCTAATTCAGGCAATCCTCCGGTTATGAGCTCTTCAAAATTAAGTACTGCTCTTCTTTGTTGTGTTGGGGAAAGTTGTAACGAACCTTTTTCCCTTAATCTTTTTATTGCATCTTTAACTGCTTCAATTTGAATAGGCGAATTTGGATTGAAAAAATAAGCATTAGTTACGTCTGAACCGCTAATAGAAATCTTCACAGGCAGTTTTACTACCACTCCTTTCCAGCCTTCTACTTTAGCAATTGCTACTGCACGTTCAATATCGCTTAAATAATCCGATTCAAACAAATTATTATTAGCCATCACACGCCTTGGAACAATTATTCTAGCCCGCTTTAACTTGTACTTTATCAAGTCAAAAACCTTACCATTCAAAGTTTTATCTGACATTAAAGCATACTTAGCTTTATCAACAACATTGGTTCCCAAATTTTTTAGTTCTGTTTCGTCATCTAGAGAATCAAATCTACCAAAATTTACTATTAAATCTGGAGAAGTCATAGTTCCCTTTCCAACTAATCTTATTCCAAACGGTCGTTTAAAATTGATGCAGCTTTTTACGCCTCGTTTAATATCTGAAGCTAGTGCTACTCCGATTTCCACTCCACCTGCATTTAATTTATTCGCTGCGTTCTGAAGAGCAGTTTGCAGTGCCGAAATTTCGAGATCGTGCGTTTTCAAAAGATTTGGATCTTTAACCGAAATCACTATTTTCGCAGGGGGTTTTTTGGTTTCTTGGTTATGAATGAATAAGATTGCATCTGCGAACTCTTTAACGATACCTGGTTCTAAGCCCGCTTCCTCTAATTGTTTATCGTAAAGGTGTGTTGCTATTATTCCTGCATTAATGTCAATTAAGGCTGCGTTAATTTCTCCCTTGGAGTCGGACATAAGTTTAAAGTCGACTTTAGTAAGACTTTTACCTGCATTAGGCGTCCAAATTTGTGGTCGAGATTCTGTGCTAGCTGTTTGTTTGTTAATTTCATCTAGCACGCTAGTAGTGCTAAGAACAGCTGCATTTCTAAGTCTAGTATATAGGTCATCTCCTAACCTTAGGGATACTCTGGCTAAGGCATAATTAGAAAGTTCTGGCATTACTCTTATGGCGTCTTTACTCACTATAGCAACGCCCTTTTCATCTTTTGCTCTTTTCCAAGTAGTCCGTTTAACAGTCGAACTACCTCCAGCTCTAAAAGTCATACTGTTAAGGTATCCAATTGCGGTTTTGATTGCTTCTCTGTTTGGATTTCCACCGGAGGATGCAACTTTCAGTAGAGAATTCAAGTGTTCCTGCACTTGAGGAGAAATGTTTTTGTCTTGACAAAGATGCCTGATATCTTTTTCATTACTTGCTATTGACGCAATAAATTCTTTTTCGTCCCTTGCATGCCAAAAACCCCCTGGCCTAAACATTACTTCCTGAGGCAGTAACTGAATTTTAGCGGGTCCGCGGGGAAATATTGTATAATCCACATAATCGCCTTTAATATCCAATGCTGGTTAATTGGTTAAAACCCTCGATGGTTTTTTCGAAGTCTAGTATTTCGATATCTATGCCGTTTGAATATTTCATTTTATCTAGGTTTTTTTTAAGTAAAACAAAATCTATATCTCCTTGACCTATTGGGAGGTGGTCTTTTACTCCATTTGCATCGTGAATATGAACGTTTTTAAGTTTTTTACCAAAAAAGCGGAGTAATTTCGTTGAATCAATGTTGCAAAGGGCGGCATGGCCAACGTCAAGACAGAAATCGAAATTTTTGTTTAAAGATGATACTTCTTTTAGTTCTTCAAAAGAAGAAGGATAACTAATAAGAGCTCGTTTTGAAGGAGGTAAATTTTCTATTAAAATGCTTACGCCCTCTTGTTTTGCAAAATCACCGAGTTCATCTAGTGATTGTTTTAAAACCGGTAAGTATTTTTTAGTGGGTTTTATTACATCTATAATTCGGCCTAAATGCAATACTAGTTGGTCACAGTCAAGTTTTTTTGTAGTCAGGATAGTTTCAAAAATTTGTTTGATTGAGGCTTTGCGGTATTCAACATCAAAAGAAAGGCAGTCAGCGTACAAAAATGGGCCATGAATAGTAAATTCTAAGTTTTTTTTGATCGGACTAGTCCTAAGTGCATCTAAATTGTGATAACCATAAGGCTGATCGAGAACAAGTTGAACACGCCCGCATAATTTTTCCGCTACGCCAAGTTGTTTGAAAAAAGTTTTATTATCTATCATTTGCGAGTGGATAAAAAGACCCAATTTCATAGAATTAATTATGAACTGAAATTTAAAAACTAGCAGTTATGGAGATATATTATGACCTCATCTTTTTCACAAAAAGATATGCGAAAAATCAGGGAATCAGAAAAACAAAAGTTAGTATTAGATATAACCAAACCAACAATTAAACTCGAGTTTACTTTAGATGCTGATGCGCGAAAAAACGTTGACAAACTAATCGAAAATTTTTTAGCATTAAATCCTCACGCAACAAAACAATCCGTACAAAATATTGTTGCTGCACTTAAACTCATTGATATTTTACCTCCGGCCTTTAAAGAAAAGGTTTTATGTTCCTTTATTGCAGGATCAACTGCAAGCGGAAAGGCTGGTGCAACTCAGCATTATTCGGAGCATGTACATTTTATTGAAGGAAAATATGCACACAGCGTATTTGATAAGTTAAATCGAGACGCTGAAGAAAAAAGAATCGATACCGACGTATATTTTATAACAAAGGTAAGAGTAACTGAAACAAAAGAGCTAGAAAAAAGGATTCGGCAAGTAAGGCGACTTTATCCTAAAGTAAATTTTGACATAAATATTGTTTTTTATGGCGATTTAATTAATCACTTAACAAAAAAAGAGGTTTCCAATTATAGGGGAATTCTAGGAACCGTACCAAAATTAGTAATCGAGGGCTATCCGTTAGTCCGTAAATTAGAAAAAATAAGTAAAAAATACCTGCTTGGAGAAATTGAAAGTTTAGATTTTTCTAACGAGTTAGATATGCGCGTTAAAAAAAGACTACTGAGAGAATTTGAAGTTCGAGGTATTGAAAAGCTGCTGATTAATAGGGCAATACTTAAAGAGGCAATGCCGTATATCGTAAGAATTAGACTAGCTAAGTTAGACATCGGAGATCATCGAGGTATTACTCTAAAGATTAAAATTCCCAATCGCAGTAAAGACACTATTGTTCATGAAAAATAAAAAAATCGCAGTTATTGGTGGCGCTGGTGACGTAGTTAAAACGTTCTATCATCCTGCCGGCTTATTTATAAAAGCGAAAAAAATGGGTTACGACCTTGTTTGCATAGATATTAAACCAAAAATAAAAATAGATAAAACTCTTTTAAGCGGCTACACTGCCGTCTATGGACCAAGTAGTCCTGAAATTAAGAAAATAAAGTTTTTTGCTGCACTCATAGTTACGCCACCACAATTTCATTATGCTTGGGCTAGTTGGGCAGTGAAAAAGAAGGTACCTCATGTTTTTATTGAAAAACCAATTGTAGCTCCTAAAGATTTAAAGCACTTCGCAAACCTGCTTAAAAGAAACAATTCTCAAAAGGAACAAAATACTATTTTTTATGGAATAGATTGGATTAGAAATAATGGCGCAGTAACTGAAGCATTTAAACATTTAGCTGAAATAGGTGAGATAGAGGAGATTAGTGGTATTTTAGTAGAAAGTGTACCTGTTGAAAGAAATAGAAAGCAACTGCTTGAAAAATCCGCAAATGGGGGTGGAATGAGTCAAGATATGGCTGTGCATGTTCTTTTTCTCGTACTTGAACTGCTTGGAAAAACAAAAACCAGACCTAAAGTAAAAGTTGAAATAAAAAATTCAGAATTTTTTAAATTGGTTAATAGTGAAAAAATTGGTATTGCTGAAACTGCAGCAAGGCTAGAATTCGATATTAAAAGTGACGCCGGGAAAAAACGGGTTAGGATTTGGTGTGGTAAAGGTTTGTCGTACACTGAATATGTCATACGGATTAAAGGTAAAAACGCAGAAATGATTATTGAATTGGGTCAGCACGATGTTAATGCAAGGCCTAAAGTTACGGTAAAGTCAAAAACGCGTGTAAAAAATTATTCAAAAACAAAATGGTCTTCAGACTTAGGTTACCGAGAAATAGTTAGTGAAATTTTTAACAATTTGTCTAAACCAAAGGAAAAGAATCCATCTAGAAATGAAATTATTAAAAATATGTCTTTGGCGGTCGATATATTGCATCAAGCAAGTATAATTGCAGCAGGTAAACACTATGAAAAACCATTGATAAAGTATAAAATGGGTACCAATCTTTGGAAGGACGATTTACAATTTAGAAAAACAAGTTTAATTTTTTCGAGGCAAAAAAATGAAGAAGCTAAAGGCATTTGATTGTAGTATAGAAATTAAGAACGGAATGATGGTCTATCCTGGAAATCCCCAGACAAAGATAGAACTAAAAAAAGAGGCAAATTCGCTAGAGCCAAGTATGTTTCAAGTCACTATCGGAAGCCATACAGGAACTCACATAGACTCTCCAAGACACATTAAAAAATTCAAAGCCAGTACCGAGAAAACGCCTATTACTACTATGTTTGGTTTATGCCGAGTTATTGACCTAACTAAAGTTGAACAAAAAGTTTCAGTAACCAATTTAGAAAAATTGAATATTAAAAAAGATGAAATTATTTTATTTAAAACAAAGAATTCTCAACGCGTGCATAAAAAATTCTTTAAAGATTTTATCTATGTTGACGAGTCTGCGGCCAAGTTTTTAGCAAAGAAAAAAATAAAAACTCTTTGCGTAGATTCTTTAGGTGTTCAGAGTTTCCATTCGCGCAACCAAAAGGTACATGAAATAATTTTAGAAAACGGAATTACGTTATTCGAAGGAGTAGATTTACGAAAAATCAAGCCCGGCGTTTATTTTTTTATCGGGCTACCTATAAAGATTCAAACGGATGGCGCTCCAGCTAGAGTAATACTTTGCGAGGTAAATTTAATTAAAAAATTAGTCAAATTATAGTGTTGCGCCACCATCGACACATATTACTTGGCCAGTAATATAGCGAGCTTTGTCTGAAGCAAGAAAACAAGCTAAGTTTCCAATATCTTCGGGCATTTGTTCAATACCCATTGGCGTAGTAGCTATGGTTCTTTGTTTAAACACTTCGAACGCACTAATTTTTCCTTTTTTTAGTTTAAGTTTTAACATAGAAGCCATTTTTGGACTGCTTTCTGCTTTTTCTTTAAGCTGAGTGCCTAAGTTTTGCCAAAGATCAGTCCATAAATAGCCTGGACAAATAGAGTTAACTGCAATATTGTATTTAGCATATTCTTTAGCTAATGTTTTAGTCAAATGATTAATTCCTCCTTTGAATACGGTATAATGTGGAGAATTAATTGAATTCCAAATTGGTGCTACTGAGGACAAACTAATTATTTTGCCGTATTTGCGCTTAACCATGTGAGGCATAACTTCTCGGCTCATTCCCCACATAGACTTGAAATTTAGTTCATACATCAATTTCCAATCTTCATCATTATTGATCGTAAAAGGCAAACCAATTTTTGTATTAAGACCACCAACGCAATTAACTAGAATATCTACGTGCCCGAAGCAGTCTAATGCAAAATTAACTGCACGTTTCATTTCGGCAGTTTTTGTCAGATTTGCTTTGCAAGTTTTAACCGTAATTCCTGAATCAGATAATTCTTTTTCAATTTTCTTTAATTTCTTAGCATTAATATCTACAATAAGAACTTTACAGCCATTGCTACCAAAAACGCGGCTTATTCCTGAACCAACACCACCTGCACCGCCAGTAATAATTGCAGTTTTTCCAGTTAGTAAATTACTAAAACTTAAGTCATCCATATAAAAAACAAGGAAAACCAGTATAAAAATGTTTGATGTATGCGACTAATTCTAAACACTATTTTTATTTCTCTAGGTGTCGTGAGAGAATCGAACCCGTATTTTCATGTAAAAACAAGTATTAATCGTGTAGTTTTTGACGTGTTTTTACTTGATTTACAAAAGTAATTGTGTAACTAAGCCTAGTCGAAGATCAATAGTGAGTGGCACAAAAATGGCTAATTCAACGTAAACTTTTAAATTAAACGACTAAAAATTAGTGATACGTACAGGCGTGGATTAAATGCGGCGAACGGGAATCGAACCCGTGCTGTAAGCTTGGAAAGCTCAAGTCATACCATTAGACCATCGCCGCAAACCTTTTTGTTGTTACAAAAAGCTTTACCAAAAAACTTTCTTTTTGACAAGAAAAATTTTTTTTATGCAAAATGAGCAAAATAATTTTGCTTGCTAGAGTTTAAATAATTGCCTAATTCTTTGATTAAAATTTCTTAAAAACAAAATGGGGGATCTGAGATTCGAACTCAGGTCGACAGCCCCCCAGGCTGTAAGCATGCCAGGCTAGCCCAATCCCCCAAACTTTTACCGAAAAGTTTGATCAAAATATCGAGAAACTAGTTTTTTTTCTTTAAGTAAATTATTGCGAGTCCGATTATTACTAGTATTGTTAAAGCAATTACTGGCAAGGGTATTTGTTGAATGTATGGATAGTTTGTTGCTTGCGGCATGCTAGTTGGAGTAGTTACTGCAATACTTCTTGCTTGAATTAGCCAGTTCATTTAATAATAAGAGAAGGAAAAGGATTAGAATCTTTTGTAAGGCATGATGTCGTCGATTAATTCTTCGTGTGACAACATCATTCTCCTGCAGCAATACCTGTCTACGCCTAGCTCGTTCATTGCTTTAGCTGGGTCTTCGCCCTTGCTGATTTTTTGAGCGTACTCGTCAGAGTGTTCTGCTACTGGTTTTCCGCATGAAAAGCATCGAACAGGCATTAACATTTTTTTTTATCTCCTCATCTGTATGACTTAGTGAATCTAGCGCGTGCTTTTGGTCCCTTGAATTTCTTAGGTTCTACACGGCGAGTGTCTTCAACTAGTAAAGTTCTATCGTAATTAAGCATTTTGTTCTTTAATTCTTCGTCTTGAGTAGTGGCGTATAGTGCTTTAGCGATTGCAGTGCGGATGGCTTGTGCTTGGCCCATTCTTCCTCCGCCGCTTACTTTTACTTCAGCATCGTATTTTTTGTCAACGAATTCTAGTGGTTCAGTAATGACTTCTCTTTCGACTCGTGAAGTGAATGCGCTTACTGCTAAACCGTTTACTCTGACTAGTCCTTTTCCTGGCTTTACGACTGCGCGAGCAATAGCTCTCTTGCGCTTTCCTCTAGTCATTTCTATGGTTGTCTTCTTCTTTTTTGAAGTTGTTTTTTTCTTTTTTTCAGTAGCCACTTTTCAATCACTTCTCTCTTAATAAGCTTTAAAACCTAGTTTTTGAGTAATTTCTAGAATGCTCGCATGCCTTATGCGTAGTGCTTCTTTCTTCTTTAACTCATTCTTTCCTTGACCTTCGTATTCCTTAGGTACTCCTACGTATGCTTTTAGTTTCTTCAACAAGTCGTCTCTCCTGCTTGTTTTTGGAAGCATTCCTGAAACTATTTTCTTGAAGAAAAAGTCAGGTCTGCGAGGAAACTTTTTAGCATGTTCGGGGTTAGACTTGTTAGTCATGTTCCTCTTGTCAGCGTAAACTTTGACAGTCCTGGTCAATGGACCGGAAATAACTGCCTTTTCGACGTTTACTACAACTACGTCTTCATTTTTTTTCAAGTCTTTAACTATTTGAGCAGCTAGTCTTCCAGCAATTACTCCATCTGCATCGTAAACCTTCATTTTAAATCACTATTCTAACTCCGCTTCCTTTCGGATTTTTAGTTACTAATTCTTTAATTCCAATCAACTTGGCATTCTTTTCGTCTTTAGCCTTGTTTGAATAATCAAAGCAAGCTATTGTTAAAGAATGATTCAAGTTTCCTTTAGATAATAGTTTCGAACACAAAACAATGGTTTCTCCATCTTTAGTAATGCGGTTCAACCTAGCAAAACTAGCAGTCTTTTTCTTCCTAGAAGGAGCTTCCAGTAAGTCTGCTACGCTATCCCAAATCTTGCCTTGCTTTGCGCTCTTTCTCA